>NZ_JAALDW010000284.1:2632-6828 GCF_014145055.1 Dietzia sp. DQ11-38-2 | reverse complement strand
CGACGACGACGAGGCGGGCTCCGACCCGGCCGGCGGGACCCCCGGCGCGGAAGCCGCCCCCCGCATCGTCACGACCACCGGCGAGGCGCGGACCACCAGGGTCGGCGAGGACTGGAGGGTCGAGTGGTCGCCGACGATCCTCGACACCCGCCTCGAGCCGGGGGGCACCCTGGCCTTCTCCGAGATCCTGGACTACGACACCTCGGTTCTCGACCGCACGGGCGAACCGCTGCTGCAGTGGACTCCGGTGACCGCGGTGACCCTGGCGCCGGGGGCGGTGGAGTCCGCGGACGCGGTCGCGGCGTTGGTCAGCCCCGTGGTGCCGACGATCACCGGGCAGACGATCCGCGACGGCATGGCCGAGGCCGGCGACCAGCCGTACCAGATCGTCGCGCTCCGCCCGTCCGACATCGACCCGATCCGCGAGCAGCTCGCCGCCGTCCCGGGGGTGACGCTCCCCGAACGCGGGGATCTCATCCGCACCGACCGCAGCCTGACCTCTCCTGCGATCAACAATCTGCCGACCGCGTGGATGGACGCGATCGCCGCGAAAGGTGGCTGGACCGCGGAGATCGTCAATCCCGACGCGGAACCGATCGAGCTCGGCAGCGCCCCGGTGGGCCAGGTCGACGACCTCGTCTCCACGCTGCAGATCTCGATGCAACGGGCGGCCCAGCAGGCGGTGGACTCCTCCGCCCTGGGAGCGTCGATCGTGGCGATCCAGCCCTCGACCGGCGGAATCCTGGCCGTGGCACAGAACTCCGTCGCCGACCGGCAGGGGCCGGTGTCCATGCAGGGCCGCTTCCCGCCGGGGTCGACGTTCAAGATCGTCACCACGGCCGCGGCGCTCGAGGCCGGCGTCGTCGGCCCGGACGAGGTCGTGCCCTGCCCGGCCTCGGTGACCGTGTCCGGGCGCACGATCCCCAACGACGATGACTTCGAACTCGGCCCGGTCCCGCTGGAGACCGCGTTCGCCCGCTCGTGCAACACCAGCCAGGCCGTCATCAGCGACCGGCTCTCGCCGGAGGCCATGAAGGACACGGCCGCGAAGCTCGGGCTGGGAGTCGGGTTCTTCGCCCCCGGTCTCGGTGTGGACACCTACACCGGGTCCGTGCCCGTCACCGAACAGGGTCCGGCCCGTGTGGAGGCGGCGATCGGGCAGGGCGAGGTGCTGGCCAGCCCGTTCGGGATGGCGGTCATGACGGCCTCGCTGGCGGGCGGCGGGCGGATGATCCTGCCGCACGTGGTCGACGGGATGCCCGCCACCGCCAACGACACTCCGGAACCCCTGGACCCGGGTGTGGTGGACACCCTGCGCCGGTACATGGAACAGACCGTGCGATCGGGCACCGCGACGGCTGCGAACTCGATCCCCGGACTCGGGGGCAAGACCGGGACGGCCGAGGTCGGCACCGGCCCCGCCCACGGGTGGTTCGTCGGCTCCACCGGGGACATCGCGCTCGCGGTCCTCATCGAGGGCGCCGACTCCTCGGGCCCGGCCGTGTCGATGGCCGCGCAGTTCCTCGGTGCCGCGGGACAGCCCGCACCGCTGGCACGGGGCTGACCCGGTAGGTTTCGCCTCATGCGTCTTCCCCACCTCCCCGTGTCCGGTCTCCCCGTCCCCGGCCTCGACCGGATACCGTTCGTCTCCTCCCCCTCCCCCGCGGACACCAATCGCCGGGTCCTGGTCACCGGCGGGGCGTCGGGTCTCGGCCTGGCCCTGGCCACGGCGTTCCTCGAGCGCGGTGACCGCGTGATGATCGCGGACCTCGCGGCCACCGACGACCGGCCGGACTCGCTGCCCGCCGACGCCCGCTATCTGCGTCTGGACGTGCGCTCCGAGGAGGAATGGCAGGCGGCGCGCGCCGAGGTCGAGAAGACCTGGGGCGGGCTGGACGTGCTGGTCAACAACGCCGGGATCGCGCAGGGCGGCCGCATCGAGTACCTCACCGAGGAGGACTGGCGGCTCATCACGGACATCAACCTGCTGGGTGTCGCGCGCGGGTGCCGCACTTTCGTCCCGATGCTCAAGGCCCAGGGCCGGGGGCACCTCGTCAACACGGCGTCCCTCGCCGGCCTCGTACACCCGCCGACCATGGCCTCCTATACAGCGGTCAAGGCGGCCGTGGTCGCGATCTCCGAGACCCTGCGGTGGGAACTGGAGCCGTTCGGGGTCGACGTCTCCGTGCTGTGCCCGTCGTTCTTCCGCACCAACCTGGCCTCGAGCCTGAACTCCTCCGACCCCGCCGCGAGCGCGTTCGCGAGCAAGCTCATCGACCGCTCCGAGCGCGGTGCGGACGAGATCGCCGCCGAGGTGATGACCGGACTGGACGCGAAGCGGTTCCTGATCCTGCCCGACCCGGACGCCCGGAAGGCCTACCGCGGCAAACGGTTCATGCCCGCCGCGTACGCCAGGACCATGCTCGGCATGGGCCAGAGGTTCGCCCGGGCCACCGGCGGGAGCTGACGGCCGCGGCCGGCCGGGTAGCCTGCGGCTATGGCTCCCTCGAATACCCTTCCCTCGACCGTGATGTCCCGGGCCGACATGGACTTCCTGCTCCATGACTGGCTCCGGGTGTCCGAGCTGTGTGGGCGCGAGCGGTACTCGGACCACTCGCGCGAGACCATCGACTCCGTGGTCGACCTGTCGGCCGAACTCGCCGAGAAGTACTTCGCTCCCCACAACCGCACGGCCGACCTCAACGAGCCCAGACTCGTGGGCGAAGAGGTCGAACTGATCCCGGAGATCGCCGAGGCCCTGCGCCGCTTCGCCGACGCGGACCTGGTGGGCGCCGCGATGGACTCCCGGGTCGGGGGCATGCAGTTGCCGTACACCGCGTACCTGGCGTGCATGGCGTGGTTCTACGCCGCCAACGTCTCCACCGCCGCGTACCCACTGCTCACCACCGGCAACGCCAACCTGTTGATCGAACACGGTTCCGAGGAGCAGATCGAGCGGTACGTCCGGCCCATGGTCGAGGGTCGCTTCACCGGGACCATGTGCCTGTCCGAGCCACAGGCCGGCTCCAACCTCGCCGACATCACCACCCGCGCCGAGCCGCAGGACGACGGGACCTACCGGCTGTTCGGGCAGAAGATGTGGATCTCCGGCGGCGAGCACCAGATGTCCGAGAACATCGTGCACCTGGTGCTGGCCAAGGTGCCCGGTTCGCCGGCCGGTACCCGCGGCATCAGCCTGTTCGTCGTGCCGAAGTTCCTGGTCGACGAGGACGGGTCGATCGGGGAGCGCAACGACATCGTGATCACCGGCCTCAACCACAAGATGGGCTTCCGCGGCACGGTCAACACCATGCCCACCCTCGGCCAGGGCATGCACACCCCCGGCGGCCGGCCGGGCGCTGTCGGGTACCTCGTGGGCGAGGAGAACACCGGCCTCAAGAAGATGTTCACCATGATGAACGAGGCCCGGCTCGGCGTCGGCCTTGGCGCCACGGCACTCGGATACACCGGCTACCTCAAGTCGCTCGACTACGCGCGCACCCGTCCGCAGGGCCGGGCACCCGGTTCCGATCCGTCCTCGCCGCAGGTCATGCTGACCGGTCACGCCGACGTGCGGCGGATGTTGCTGGCCCAGAAATCGTACGTGGAGGGAGCGCTCGCGCTGGGGTTGTTCTGCGCGCGACTCGTCGACGAGGAGAGGACCGGCTCGCCGGAGGAGGCCGTGGCCGCCTCGACCCTCCTGGACGTGCTCACCCCGATCGCAAAGTCGTGGCCGTCGCAGTGGTGCCTCAAGGCCAACGAGTTGGCGGTGCAGGTGCTGGGTGGTGCCGGCTACACCATCGACTACGACGTGGAACAGCACTACCGCGACAACCGGCTCAACCCGATCCACGAGGGCACGCACGGGATCCAGGCCCAGGACCTGCTCGGGCGCAAGGTCCTCGCCGGAGGTGGCGCCGGTCTCGCCGCGCTCAGCGAGCGCATCGCCGCCACCTGCGACCGCGCGGATGCGGCAGGCGGCGCGGTCGAGGAGTTCGCCGCACTGCTCCGACCCCGGGTGACACGACTGATCGAGGTGACCACCGCACTCGCGGGGGTCGGGGCGACCGACCCGGAGGCGTTCCTGGCCGACGCCACGGAGTATCTCGAGGCCACAGGGCACATCGTGATCGCCTGGATCTGGTTGGAGCAGGTGCTCGCCCTGGGGGGCCGTATCGACGACGACACCGACGGTC
>NZ_JAALDW010000284.1:0-2604 GCF_014145055.1 Dietzia sp. DQ11-38-2 | reverse complement strand
CAGGCCGCCGCGTACTTCCTCCGGCGGGAACTGCCCGTCGTGGACGCCAAGTTCGACCTGCTGGCCTCCGGCGACCGCACAACCCTGGACATGCGGGACGACTGGTTCTGAGCTGAGGGGCTGACTCTGGGCCGCGGGCCTGACTGTCGCCCGAGTGTCCGGGTCAGTGCGTTGCGGACGCCGCCAGGACTCCGTCCAGCTCCTCGAACGCCTCGGTCCAGCCGTCGTGAGCACTGTGCTCGGAGCCGCGGTCGTCCGGCAGTCCAGCCACGTGGAACGTCATGAGGGTGTGACCGTCGCCCACCTCGGCGAGGTCGACGGTGATGACGGGGACCTCGTCCCCGTCATCACCGGGACTGCCCCAGGTGAACCGGAGCCGGTCGGGCTCGCGGATCTCGAGGTACTCGCCCGCGGCCGGCCATTCGCGGCCGGTCGGGTCGATCATCAGGTAGGTGTAGCGACCTCCCACGCGCAGATCGATCGCGACGCTGTCCGCGGGAGTGGTGACCTCGTGGGGATGCCACCAGCGGGCGGCGACGGCGGGGTCGGTCCACGCCCGCCAGACGGTCTCGCGCGGGGCGTCGAACGTACGTGTGATGGTGAATTCGGGAACGGACATGGTGCCCTCACTCCTTCGATCGAGACCTTCGTCCTCGATGCTCGGGGTCGACGTGCCCGCGCTGGATGTCGGCCAGCACGCCGTCGAGTCGGTCGAACTTCTGCTGCCACAGCCCGCGGGTGCGCTCGACCCACTCCGTGGCGGCGTCCAGTGGTTCCGGCCGGAGCGTGCACACCCGCCACTGGGCGCGCGTGCTGCGCTCGATGAGACCGGAGCTCTCCAACACCCGCAGGTGTTGCGAGATGGCGGGTGCACTGATGTCGAAGGGGTCCGACAACTCGCCCACAGTCGCCGGCCCGGCGCTGAGCCGCTCGAGGATCCCACGCCGCGTGGGATCGGCGAGCGCCTGGAACACCCGGGACAGCGAATCACCAGCCTGTTTCACTTCGTGCTTTCCTTAATTAGGCGATACCTTAATTATCCCCGTTGAGCGACCCGTGTCAACCCCCCCGCGACAGCGCACAGCCCGGGCCGACGCTGTCGCGTCGACCCGGGCTGTGGTTGTGCTGTGGTGGTGTGACACCGCCCGGCGGTCAGGGATCACCGGAACTCAACGCGCTCACTCCTCGGGGACGAGGACCTGATCGATGAGGTAGACCGTGGCGTTGGCCGTCTGGACGCCGCCGCAGATCACGTTGGCCTCGTTGACCATGATCTCGTCGCCGGAGCCGGTGACGTCGACGTCCTCGCCGGCGAGAGTGGTCTGCATGCCCTCGATGTCCTCGGGCGAGATCTGACCCTCGACCACGTGGTAGGTCAGGATCGTGGTGAGCAGCTCGGGATCGGTCTGGAGAGCCTCCATCGTCGCGTCGTCGACCTGCGCGAAGGCGTCGTCGACCGGCGCGAACACGGTGTACTCACCGTTGTTGAGGGTGTCGACCAGGTCGACCTCCGGGTTCACCCCGCCCGACACGGCGGCCGTGAGGGTGGTGAGGAGCGGATTGTTGGAGGCGGCGGTGGCGACCGGCTCCATGGCCATGCCGTCGACCGAGCCCGGGCCGTCCGGGTTCGCCTCGGCGTAGTCCGCACACCCGGGCCCGACCAGCATGCCGGCCGGCTCCGCCATGGCGGTGGTCTCCTCGGTGGTCATCTCGGAGGTCATGGGGGCGGTCGTGGTGCCCTCGGCCTCGGTGGTGCCCTCGTCGTTCGCGCAGCCGGCCAGAACGAGGCCGCTCACGGCAGCCGCCGCGGCGATCGAAGCCATACGGCGGGAGATCGTCATGCTCATGGTGTTGGTCCTTTCAACAGAGCCTTGCGTGCTGGGTCACAGGTTCTTCGGCACAGTTCTCCGGCCGGATGGGTGACCCCCGAAATCTCTCTTCCCCACCGTCCGCCGAGGCCTGTGCTCCGAACTCCTGACGTGGATATCACCCAGCCCCGAACCCGCGTGACAGCCCAGATCGCCGCGGGCGTCCTCGCGACCGGAATCGCTCTCGCGGTCGGTCACGCCATGGCGGGACTGGTCGCCCCCGGTTCGTCTCCCTTCCTGGCGGTGGCCGACTCCGTCGTCGACCGCGCACCCTCGGCCGTCCGCGAGGCGACCATCGACGCACTCGGTACCGCGGACAAACCGGCGCTGCTCATCGGCCTCGCCGGAATCCTGGCGGTGATGGGTGTGGTCATCGGTCTCACGGAGCGACCGCGGCGGCCGATCGGGTCCGTCCTCATCATCGCGCTCGGACTCACGGGAGTTCTCGCTGCGGCGACCCGCCCTTCGGCCGGGCTCGCGTGGGTGCTGCCGACGCTCGCCGGCACCGTCCTCGCCGTTGTCGCCCTGCGACTGATGGTCGGCGCACTGTTCCCCGCGTCCGGGGACGGGACAGGTGGCGGTTCGGGGGACGGGTCGGGGACCGGCTCGGGTGACCTCGTCTCGTCGACCGACGAGGCCCCCGCTTCCCGTCCGGGTCCTGATCGGCGCCGCTTCCTCGTCCTGGCCGGATCGGCCGTGGCCGTGATCGCCGCAGCGGGCGCGACCGGCGTGGCCG
>NZ_JAALDW010000283.1:0-5984 GCF_014145055.1 Dietzia sp. DQ11-38-2 | reverse complement strand
TCTCCGAGGGTGGCGCGGTGGCGCTCGAGGGCGCCGACCCGTCGGGCGCGTCCGGTCGCGACGTCGACACCCCCGAGGACGTCCTGGCGTTGGCCGGGCGGTCGGTGGGCGAGGCCACCGCCGCCGTGATCGGGACCCCCTCCGAATGTCAACGTCCTCACGCCGCGGGTGTATCGGCAACAATGGTCCGGTGACCGCAGACGATCCCGTGCTCGAGCAACTCCCCCGACCCCGTGACCGCTACCTCAACCGAGAACTCAGCTGGCTCGATTTCAATGCCCGGGTGTTGGCCCTGGCGGGCGAGAAGGATCTGCCGCTACTCGAGAGGGCCAAGTTCCTCGCGATCTTCGCGTCGAATCTGGACGAGTTCTACATGGTGCGGGTGGCCGGCCTCAAGCGCCGCGACAAGACGGGGCTGTCGGTCAGGTCCGCCGACGGACAGACCCCGGCCGAGCAGCTCGGCCGCATCAGCGTCCGCACGCGGGAACTCTGCAACGAGCAGACCCGGTTGTTCCACGACGAGATCCGGCCGGAGCTCGAGGACCACGGAATCCGCATCCTGGCCTGGGGCGAGTTGACCTCCGACGAGCAGTTCTCGCTCGCGGAGCTGTTCCGGAACTCGATCTTCCCTGTGCTCACCCCCCTCGCCGTGGACCCCGCGCACCCCTTCCCCTACATCTCCGGGCTCAGCCTCAACCTGGCGGTGATCATCCGCGACATCGGTTCGGGTCAGGAGCACTTCGCCCGGGTCAAGATCCCCCACAACGTGCCCCGGTTCGTCAGGGTCGACCGGGGTGTCGAGGACGAGTACTCGTTCGTCCCGGCGGAGGAGATCATCGCCGCGCACCTCGGCGATCTGTTCCAGGGGATGGAGGTGGTGGAACACCACGTCTTCCGTGTGACCCGCAACGCGGACATGGAGGTCGAGGAGGATCGTGACGAGGACCTGCTGCAGGCGCTCGAGCGCGAGCTCGCCCGCCGACGCTTCGGATCCGCCGTGCGTCTGGAGATCGCGGAGGACATGACCTCCCGGATGCTCCGGATCCTGCAGCACGAACTCGATGTGGACTCGGAGGACGTGATCCGGTTCTCGGGCCTGCTCGACCTGACGGGGCTGTGGCAGCTCCACGGCCTCGATCTGCCCGACCTCAAGGACCCGGCGATGGTCCCCGCGACTCCCCCGGCGTTCGGCGAGCGTGAGACCGCCCGGAACATCTTCGCCTCCCTCCAGGAGGGAGATGTCCTGGTCGAGCACCCCTACGACTCGTTCGCCACCACGGTCCAGCGGTTCATCGAGCAGGCCGCGGCGGACGACAACGTGCTGGCGATCAAGCAGACCCTCTACCGGACCTCCGGCGACTCCCCCATCGTCAACGCGCTCGTGGACGCGGCGGCGGCCGGCAAGCAGGTGGTGGCGCTGGTCGAGATCAAGGCCCGGTTCGACGAGCAGAACAACATCCGCTGGGCACGCGAGCTCGAACAGGCCGGGGTCCACGTGGTCTACGGGCTTTTGGGACTCAAGACGCACTGCAAGACCTGCCTCGTGGTGCGCAAAGAGGGCGACCGGCTCCAGCGTTACGCCCACATCGGTACCGGGAACTACAACCCCAAGACGGCGCGGTTGTACGAGGACGTCGGGCTGTTCACCGCGGACGAGGACGTCGTGTCGGACCTGACGGACCTGTTCAACCACCTCACCGGGTTCTCCAACGTGTCCAAGTACCGGCGGCTGCTCGTCGCGCCCGAGGGCATCCGTTCGGGGATCATCGAGAGGATCGACCGGGAGATCGGCTTCGCCGCCGAAGGACGAGAGGCGGGCATCCGGCTCAAGGCCAACGCACTGGTCGACGAACAGATCATCGACGCCCTCTACCGTGCCTCACAGGCGGGCGTGCAGGTGGACATCGTGGTCCGCGGGATCTGCGCTCTGCGCGCCGGCGTTCCCGGGCTCAGCGAGAACATCCACGTCCGATCGATCCTCGGCCGCTTCCTCGAGCACTCGCGGATCCTGAACTTCCGAGGGGCCGACGAGGTGCTCATCGGCAGCGCCGACATGATGCACCGGAACCTCGACCGCCGCGTCGAGGTGATGACCACCGTCACCGACCCCCGGCTCAAGGTGCAGATCCACCGCATCCTCGATTCCGCGTTGGACCCGGCCACCCGCAGCTTCCACCTGCGGCCCGACGCCACCTGGGCACGGATGCCCGACCCCGGGGACCGGTCCGACTCGGTCGACCACCAGGAGCGCATGGCCTCCGTGCACGCGGGGTTCCGGGACCGATGAGCAGGAAGTCGACCAGTGGCGACCGCGTCAGGGTCGTCCCCGCTGCGGGAGCGGTCCTCTACCGCATGGAGAACGGGGAGGCCCGCTGCGCCGTGGTCCACCGTCCCCGGTACGACGACTGGTCGCTGCCCAAGGGGAAGGTCGATCCCGGCGAATCGCTGCCGGTGACGGCGGTGCGGGAGATCGAGGAGGAGACGGGCCACACCGCCGTCCTCGAATCGAGGATCGGGACCACCGCGTACCCCCTCAAGGAGAACACCAGAAAGGAGGTCACCTACTGGTCCGCTCGGGCGACCGGGGGTGACTTCGAGCCGAATTCCGAGGTCGACGAGATCAGGTGGCTTCCGGTGGAGGAGGCCAGGGATGTGGTCTCGTACGGCCTGGACCGGAAGATCCTCGGCCGCTTCTCCGCGGCCCGGCCGGTGGACTCGGTGCTCCTGCTGGTCCGACACGCCAAGGCGGGGAGCCGCTCCGAGTGGAGTGGGGACGACTCCGCGCGTCCACTCGACAAGACCGGACGGACCCAGGCCGAGCTCCTGGCACCGATGCTCAGAGCGTTCGGTGTCCGTAGGCTGTACAGCGCTCCGCGGGTGCGCTGCGAGCAGACGGTGGGCCCCCTCGCCGACGAGCTGCGGGTCGGGGTACGCCTCGAGCCGGCTCTGAGCGACGAGGCCTACCTCGACGACCCCGTCGCCGCCCGCACCAGACTGATCGAGATCGCCGACGGCGACGGTGTCGCGGCGGTGAGCTCGCAGGGGACGGCCATACCCGGGCTGATCGGGGACCTGTCCCGGCTGGCCGGGCTCGACGTGCCCGACACCTCCACCAAGAAGTCCGGGACATGGGGGCTGGGGTTCGCGGACGGGAGGCTGACGTTCGCCGACTACTACCCGAGCCCGCTCCCCGCGAGGTGAGGCGGCCGCTCAGCCGACCTTGTCGCGGTGGTTCACGCCGTTCTTACCGACTCCGCCGAAGGACTGGTGCGAGCTCGTGCGCTTAGCCGCGAGGCGGCCCTCGGGGAGCGTCTCGGAGCCCTGCACGACGGACTTGAAGTACTGGCCGGGACGGAACGCCGGCGAGTAGGTGGGCGGCACCGGGATGGACTCCCCGGTGTGCGGGTTGCGCGCGACCCTGGCCGCACGTGCGCGCTTCTCGAAGATGCCGAATCCCATGATGGTGATCGACTCACCCGCCGCCACCGCCCGCACGATGATGTCGAGAGTGTTCTCCAACGCCTCTGTGGCGAGCTGGTGGTCTCCGTCCATCCGTTCCGCCAGCTCGGCGATCAGATCGGCCTTGTTCACGGGTGTCCCCCTAGAGATGAGTACGCCGACGCGGCAGAGAACCGCGCCACATGAAGATAAGCATACTCACACGTTGCCGTCTCGGGGGTCATTCCGGACGAGCCTCCGTGATCCGCCGGTCACCCCCGGCCGGGCACGGTGGTGACCGGCTTGAACGACGGTCGACGCGTCTCGAACTCGGCGATCGCCTCCGCTTTCCGTAGCGTGAGACCGATGTCGTCCAGCCCCTCCATGAGACGCCACCGGGTGTAGTCGTCGATCTCGAACGGGACGGTGACCTCACCCGCGGTCACGGTCCTGGACCCGAGGTCGACGGTCAGCTCGATGCCAGGACGCTCGTCCATTATCTTCCACAACAGATCGACGTTCTGCTGCTCGACCTGCGCTGCCACCAGACCGGACTTGCCCGAGTTTCCCCGGAATATGTCGGCGAACCGCGAGGAGATGACCACGCGGAAACCGAAGTCCTTCAGTGCCCACACCGCGTGCTCGCGGGATGAACCGGTGCCGAAGTCCGGGCCCGCGACGAGCACGGAGGCCCGGTCGTACGGGGCGCGGTTGAGAACGAAGTCGGGTTCGTTCGCCCGCCAGGACGAGAAGAGTCCGTCCTCGAACCCGGTGCGTGTGACGCGCTTGAGGTACTCGGCGGGGATGATCTGGTCGGTGTCCACGTTGGACCGGTGCAGCGGGGCCCCGATGCCGGTGTGGGTGATGATCGGCTCCATGTGGATCAGGCCCCCTTCGCGGGCTCGAGATCTGCGGGCGAGGCCAGCCGCCCGACGACGGCGGTGGCCGCGGCGACCGCCGGGCTGACGAGATGGGTCCGGGCGCCCTTGCCCTGGCGACCCTCGAAGTTGCGGTTGGAGGTCGAGGCGCAGCGCTGACCCGGCTCCAGCGAGTCCGGGTTCATCCCGAGACACATCGAGCAGCCCGGTTGACGCCATTCGGCGCCGAACGCGGTGAACACCTCGTCCAGGCCCTCCCGCTCGGCCAACTGACGCACCTGCATCGATCCCGGGACGACCAGCATCCGCACGCCGTCGGCGACCTCGCGGCCCTCGATGATCTCCGCCACCGCCCTCAGGTCCTCGATGCGTCCGTTGGTGCAGGACCCCACGAAGACCACGTCCACGGGGATCTCACGCAGAGGGGTCCCGGCCTGTAGATCCATGTACTCGAGCGCGCCCTCGGCGGCGATGCGGTCGCTCTCGTCCCCGAAGGACTCCGGATGCGGGACGGAGGACCCGAGGGGCGCTCCCTGACCGGGGTTGGTCCCCCAGGTGACGAACGGGGTGAGGGCCGAGCCGTCGATCACCACCTCGGTGTCGAACACCGCGTCGTCGTCGGTCCTCAGACCGTTCCAGTACTCGACCGCGGCGTCCCACTCCTCGCCCACCGGAGCGTGTGGACGCCCCTTCAGATAGTCGTAGGTGGTCTGGTCCGGGGCGATCATCCCGGCCCTGGCGCCGGCTTCGATGCTCATGTTGCAGATGGTCATCCGCGCCTCCATCGAGAGCTTCTCGATGGCCTCTCCGCGGTACTCGATGATGTGCCCCTGTCCACCGCCGGTCCCGATCTGGGCGATCACCGCGAGGATGAGGTCCTTGGCCGAGACCCCCGGCTGCAGCTCGCCGGTGACGGTGACGGCCATGGTCCGGAACGGCCGCAGCGACAGCGTCTGGGTGGCCATGACGTGCTCGACCTCGGACGTACCGATACCCATCGCGATGGAGCCGAAGGCACCGTGCGTGGAGGTGTGGGAGTCGCCGCACACGACCGTCATGCCGGGTTGGGTCAGCCCGAGCTGGGGTCCGATGATGTGGACGATGCCCTGACCCGGGTCACCCATCGGGTACGCCCGGACGCCGAACTCCTCACAGTTGGTGCGCAGCGTCTCGATCTGGGTGCGCGAGACGCGGTCGGCGATGAGGTCGACGGCGCCACCGATGATGTCGGTCGGGACGTTGTGGTCCTCGGTCGCGAGGGTGAGATCCGGACGACGCAGACCGCGGCCCGCCAGCCGCAGTCCGTCGAAGGCCTGGGGGCTGGTGACCTCGTGGATCAGGTGGAGATCGATGTAGATGAGGTCCGGTTGTCGGGCTTCACCCTCCCCCTCGCCCCGGACCACCACGTGGTCGTCCCACACCTTCTCCGCCAGGGTTCGGCCCCGGGCGCCTCCGGACGGTGTCACACTCATCACGCCTCCAGTACCCGCCCCGGGTGACGAACCGATGGATTCTCACCATGTAGGACGCTATAGTCGAACTGTGAGACAGTATAGCGGGATCGGAGTCCTCGACAAAGCCATGACGGTGCTCCACGCGGTGGCCGAGCAACCGTGTGTCCTCGCCGACCTCTGCGAGCGCACCGGGCTCCCCCGGGCCACCGCCCAC
>NZ_JAALDW010000282.1:0-1165 GCF_014145055.1 Dietzia sp. DQ11-38-2 | reverse complement strand
CGGGATCCGGTCGGGCCGGCCCGAGCCGAAGCCCGCCCCGGCGAACCCGTGGGGGGCGTCGGGCCGCTGGCCGTCGTCGAGTTCATCGTCGGAGAGCACCAGCGGCGCGGCGGGACGACCACCGCTCAGGACGGTGAGCAGGTCGGTGCGCATGTCCCCGGCGGTCTCGTACCGGTTCTCGGGGTTCTTGGCCATCGCCTGCATGACCACGGCATCGACGTACCGACCGACCTCGGGGTTGATCGCCGACGGAGGCTGCGGGGACTCCCGGACGTGCTGGTACGCCACCGCGACGGGGGACTCGCCGCTGAACGGGGGGGTTCCGGTGACCATCTCGTACAACACGCAGCCGGCCGAGTACAGGTCAGATCGTGCGTCGACCGTCTCGCCGCGGGCCTGTTCGGGACTGAGGTACTGGGCGGTGCCGAGTACGGACGAGGTGGTGGTGAGCGTCGAGGTCGAGTCGCTGACCGCGCGCGCGATGCCGAAGTCCATCACCTTGACGGCCCCGTCGCGCGAGATCATGATGTTCGCGGGCTTGACGTCGCGGTGGATGATCCCCTTCTTGTGGGAGAAGTCGAGAGCACCGCAGACGTCGGCCATCACCCCGAGAGCGCGTTCCACCTCCATGGGGCCGTCCATCTTGACGATGTCCCGGATGGTGTCGCCCTCGACCAGTTCCATGACGATGTACGGAAGCGCACCGTCGTCGGTGCGTTCCTCGCCCGTGTCGTAGATCGCGACGATCGAGGGGTGGTTGAGCGAGGCGGAGTTCTGGGCCTCCCGGCGGAAGCGCTGGTAGAAGGTCTCGTCGCGGGCCAGTTCGGGCCGCATGATCTTGACCGCCACGTCGCGGCCCAAGACGGTGTCCCGTCCCCGGTGGACCTCGGACATCCCGCCGAAGCCCAGGACCTCGCCGATCTCGTACCGGCCTGCGAGCAGATGGGGTGTGGTCATCCGCGGTCACCTGCTCTGCCGTGGGCCGGGGCCGCCGCGTCGGGGCCGGTGTTGCCACTGGCGTTGCCGCCCGGGTTGCCGCCCCCGACCTGGGCCTGCGGGACGAAGGAGTTGAACTCGGAGGTCAGCGAATCGAGCATGTCCTGCAGGTCGGGCGCCGGGGGTGTGACGGTCGGCGTCGGCTGGGGAGGGGGAGTGGGTTCGGGGG
>NZ_JAALDW010000281.1:1248-3828 GCF_014145055.1 Dietzia sp. DQ11-38-2 | reverse complement strand
GAGTCGATGTCGTCCACCTCGATCCCCGGTACCACGAGGCCGATGATGGCACCCGCGGTGGCCATGCGGTGATCGGCGTAGGCCCGCCAGGGGGCGCCGTGCAGGGATCCCGGGACGATCTCGAGGCCGTCGGCCCGCTCCGTGACGTCGCACCCCACCGCGCCGAGTTCGGCGGCGAGGGCGGCGAGACGATCGGTCTCGTGCCCGCGGAGGTGGGCGATCCCGGTGAGCGTGGACGGGCCGTCGGCGAGCGCGCACAGTGCGGCGATCGTCGGGGTGAGCTCACCGATGGCGGACAGATCCACGTCCACGGGTGACAGGTGGTCGGGTCCGACGACGACGAGGGTCCCGTGGTCCGCCCCGTCGACGGTCTCGAGGGTCACGGTCGCGCCCATGTCCTGAAGGATCCCGCGGATGGCGTCCCCCGGTTGTGTGGTGGCCACCGGCCAGCGGGGCACGCGCACGGACCCGCCGGTGACGGCGGCCGCGGCGAGGAACGGGGTGGCATTGGACAGGTCGGGCTCCACCACCCGGTCGACTGCGGAGATCGGCCCCGGAGCCACGCGCCAGGACGACGCCGTGGGCTGTTCGACAACCACCCCGGACTCCCTGAGCATCGCCAGCGTCATCTCGATGTGCGGACCGGACGGGACGGCGGACGCGCCCACGTGGACCAGTTCCACCCCGTCGTCGAAGCGGGCGGCGGAGAGCAGCAGTCCGGAGACGAACTGAGAGGAGGCCGAGGCGTCCATCTCCACCCGTCCACCCCGGAGGGAACCCGTCCCGGACACCGAGAACGGGAGCCTGTCCCCGGTGACGTCGGCCCCGAGCGAGCGGAGCGCGTCGAGGACCGTGGCCTGCGGACGCACCCGCGCGGCGGGGTCACCGTCGAACGTCGATATGCCGGTGGCGAGCGCGGCGAGTGGAGGTACGAACCGCATGACCGTCCCGGCCAGGCCGCACTCGACGTCCGCCCCGTGCAACGGCCCGGGTGTGACGACCAGTTCGGTGTCGTCGGGGCCGAGCGGTCCCCCGGGGCCCTCGATCCGGGTTCCGAGAGCACCGAGCGCTCCGATCATCAGGTCGGTGTCCCGGCTGCGCAACGTCCCGCTCACCCGCGCGGAGGCGTCGGCCAGCGCGGCCAGGACGAGGGCGCGGTTGGTCAGCGACTTGGACCCGGGCACCGGGACCACGGCGTTCACGGGCGTGTCGGCGACGGGGGCGTTCCAATGACTCACCTGGTCATTGTCGCGCATCCACTCCGATCCCGCCCGGCCCGGGTGGGAGGATGGACCGCATGTGTGGACGGTTCTCGCTCTCCTCGGATCCGGCGCGGCTCGCGGTGGAACTCGACGCCGTGGACGAGGCGTCGTCGCCCCCGCCGGGGCTGTGGCCCGACCGGGGTCCGGTCTCACCGCGGTTCAACATCGCACCCACCACGACCATCCCGACGCTCGTCCTGGACGCCCCGCGCGAACGTCTCGACCTGAGCGAGACCCCCCGACGGGTCCTGCGCTCGATGCGCTGGGGCCTGGTGCCGTCCTGGGCCAGGGACCCGGGGAGGTTGCCGACCCTGTTCAACGCCCGGGTCGAGACCGCCTTCGAGAAGCCGTCGTTCCGCGCCGCCGTGGCCCGGCGCCACTGTGTGGTGCCGATGGACGGGTGGTACGAGTGGGTCCCCGGGCAGCCGGCGACACCGGGGGGCCGGGCGGGGCCCAAGCAGCCGTTCCACATGAGCCTGCCCGGCACCGAGGGCTTGCTCATGGCGGGGCTCTGGGAAGCCCGGCGCGATCCCGCCGACCAGGACGTCACCCAGCTCTCGTGCGCCATCCTCACCACCGCGGCGCTCGGACCGCTGCGCCGCATCCACGACCGGATGCCGCTCGTGGTGGACCCGTCCGTGGTCTCCGACTGGCTCGACCCGTCCGTGATCGGCGACCCCCGGGCGCTGGTCGACGGTGCGGGCGGTGACCTGGCTCAGTGGGCCGACCGGGTGGAGATCCGGCCGGTCTCGCGCGCGGTCTCCAACGTCCGGAACGAGGGTCCGGACCTGGTGCGCCCGGTGGATCCGACCGCCGGGCTGCTGTTCTGACCAGACCGCCCCGGGGCGTCACCGCGCGGTGATCGCCGCCGTGGTCGCTCCCGTGAGGGCGACGAGGTCCGTGGGTGCGAGCTCGATCTCCCATCCCCGCCGGCCGGCGCTGCACAGGATTGTGGTGTGGTCCGACGCGGACCGGTCGACGACCGTCGCCAGGGACCTCTTCTGCCCGAGGGGCGAGACCCCGCCGACCACGTACCCGGTGGTCTTCTCCGCGACGTCCACAGGGGCGAGTGAGGCCTTTCCGCAGGACAGCGCGGAAGCGGCCGCCTTGAGGTCGAGCATGGCCGTGACCGGCAGGACCGCGACCGCCAGCGGGGTCCGGGTCCCCTCGGGTGGGCGGGCGGTCGTGAGCACCAGCGTCTTGAACACCCTGCCGGCGTCGATTCCCAGGCGTTCGCCCATGATGCGTGCGGCCTCGTCGCCGAAGGCCCCCGCGCCGGCGCTGTAGGTGTGCACCACGTGGTCGACGCCCGCGGAGA
>NZ_JAALDW010000281.1:0-1217 GCF_014145055.1 Dietzia sp. DQ11-38-2 | reverse complement strand
GTCGCCGCGGCGGCGGGTGTGCGCTGTCCCGCGCGTTTCCGGGTCACCCACACCAGCGTAGCGACGGCGCCCGGTGGAATAGCGCGCGAGAGGCGGGTGTTGGTGGGAGCAGGTACCCGGGACGGTTCCGGGGCGAGGAGAGGAGGGTGCGATGCGGACCGCGGTCCTCGAGGCCCCCGGCGTGCGGATAGACTCCGGGTCACCGACAGGTGAGGAGTACCGGTTGCCGACAGAGTTGCAGCCCGACGAGTCCGACCAACGTGCCGAGCAGTTCGAAGAGTTGGCCATGCCGCTTCTCGACCAGTTGTACGGTGCCGCTCTGCGGATGACTCGCAACCCGGCGGATGCGGAGGACCTCGTGCAGGAGGCGTACGCGAAGGCGTACGCGGGCTTCCACTCGTTCAAGCCCGGGACGAATTTCCGCGCCTGGATGCACCGCATCCTCACCAACGCGTACATCAACCACTACCGCAAGCGGCAGCGCCAACCCGCCCAGTATCCGACCGAGGAGATCACGGACTGGCAGCTGGCGGCCGCCGCCGAACACACCTCCACCGGGCTGCGTTCGGCGGAGGTCGAGGCGATGGAGCTGCTGCCGGACGACGAGATCCGGGCCGCGTTGGCGCAGTTGCCGGAGGAGTTCCGGATGGCGGTCTACTACGCGGATGTCCAGGATCTTCCCTACAAGGAGATCGCCGAGATCATGGACACCCCGCTGGGAACCGTGATGTCGCGCCTGCACAGGGGCCGGAAGCAGCTGCGTGAGTTGCTGCGCGACGTGGCGACCGAGCGTGGCTTCGGTCGTGACAGGGCGGGGGGTGCGTCGTGATGAGGGAGCACGACCCGCGGTTGGATCGGATCGACTGCGAGGCCGCCCGGCGCGACCTGTCCCTGCTCGTGGACCTCGAATGCGACGACGCGTGTCGCTCGAGGCTCGAGCATCACCTCGCGGGGTGCCCCACCTGTAGGGAGCTCTTCCTCTCGGAGCGTCGGCTCAAGGCGAAGTTGTCCAGTTCATGCTGTGAGAAGGCGCCGTCCGGGCTGAGGGAACGACTGATGGTGGAGATCCGACGCACCACGGTGACCACGACCGATGCCGACGGGACGACGGTGGTGCACCGGACCACGACCGTCCACCGGCGCGATGCGGAAGGACGTCACCGGACCGAGTGATCCCCGGTGGACGAGTGGAGGGGCGGGCACCGTGCCGGTGCCCG
>NZ_JAALDW010000280.1:0-5701 GCF_014145055.1 Dietzia sp. DQ11-38-2 | reverse complement strand
GGCGAGGTGATCGGCCACCGCGGACCCGGAGCCGAGGAAGAGCGTGGACTTGTACATCCCGTGGGCGAGCAGGTGGAACAACGCCGCGGAGTAGGCGCCGAGTGCGCAGGTCATCACCATGAATCCCATCTGTCCAACCGTGGAATAGGCCAGTGCGGACTTGAGGTCGGGCCTGGTCAACATGACGGCGGTGCCGTAGACGGCGGTGAGGGCTCCCGCGGCGAAGGCCAGGAGCATGGCGGTCACGGAGGAATCGATCATCGGATGCACCCGGATCATCAGCACCCCACCCCCGTTGACGATGCCTGCGTGCAACAGGGCCGAGAGGGGTGTCGGTGCGGCGACGGTGGCGGGCAGCCACCCCGACATCGGTATGAGCGCCGAGCGTGCGATAGCCGCCACGACGAGCATGACCGCCACCACCGCCCCCTCCGCTGAGGTCGTCGTGGGCAGATCGAGCGTGCGCAGATCCACGTTTCCCCAGTGCACCGTGGCCACGACCACTGCCGTCCACAGAGCGACGTCGCCGACGACGACCATGCGCGCCGTTCGGGCGACCGCCTGCGGCACCCAGGCGTCAGCGCGATACACCCACAACAGCCACCACAGCCCGAGACCGATGGCCGACCATGCCAGGGCCAGACCTATCAGGGTTGCCGACGTCACCATCGCCGCCGTGGCGGTGGTGATCGCCGCGGTCCCGCCGGCGAAGCGACCCGCCCGGGGATCGCCCCGCAGATACCGGCGGGAGAAGGCCTGCACCACGGCGCTCACCCCGAGCACCAGGAGCAACAGCAGGATCGAGACCCGGTCGGCGGTGAACCCGATCACCACCGACTCGGTCGACCCGGTGGTGATGACCGCGGACACCGGGCCGTCGAGTGTCACGACGACGGCGACGACCACCGCTGCCGCGGTGGCGAGGGCGGTGGCCGCCACAGCGATTCGGCCCGCGCGCCGCCCCGCGCGTCCGGCCAGACAGGTCACCACAGGACACAGCACCGACACCACCAGCAGGACGTTCACCGTCCCCCCTTCCGGCGGCTCGAACCGCCGCTCACTCGTCACCGCGACCTCGTGCATCCGGACACGTCTGTTATACGACACTAAAGACGCGTATTCAACAGTACGAATTTAGAATCGTGTTATGTAGCATGAGAACCGTGTCGGAGTGGTCTTTCCTCACCAGTCATGCGCGGGTGCTGATGTGCATCGCCCGCGTCGACCACCTGCGGGTCCACGAGATCGCTGACCGGGTCGGCATACCCGAACCGGAAGTCCGGCGAATAGTCGGAGATCTCGAGGGTGCGGGATACCTCACGCTCGACCCCGGGATCCCGAGCGGCCGATACCGGCTGGACGAGAGAGTGGCCTCCCGCGTGCCCACCGGACGGGACGCCGCCGTCCTCGACGTCTACCCCCGGGCGACCCGGCCCCCCGGTCCCGGGCCGACTCTGGCCCCGGTCACACGACTCGACTCCCGACGGTCGGCCACGACCTCTGCGTGGGCGGTGCTGTTGGTCAGCGACACACGCCATCTCGCCGCCGCGGTGAGAGGCGCCAACTCCTATATGGCCCATCTCCGACGCGTCCTACCGCCCGCCAGCCCCCAGGACACCGCGCTGGTGGGCGTCTGGGTATTCGCCGGCGACGACGGGCGCTCCCGCATGGTCATGGGCGAGGCGTCTCTGGCGGCTCGGAGCTCGGTCTCGATGTCAGGGCTGTGGACCCTGGTCTGGATCGACGTGCCACGACCACAGCGGGACGCCGGCACCGACCACGCGCGACGAGTCGCGCTGACCTCCGTCGCCTCCCGACATCCGCACGCTCCGTTCCCGGCGACCTTCTACGCCTGTTTCGCGGCAGACCACCCGCCGACGCTCATCACCTCGGAGTTACGTCGGCTCGGAGCCATCTGTCCACAGGTGGAGACCGGACGATGGTTCGTCTCCGATGAGCACGGATTCCGAGGTCCGGTCATCGAACCGGGTCCGGCCGGTGACGAGCGGGAGCCGGCCCACCCGGGCGGGGTCGCGCATGGGACGCCTCTCCACCGGGTCCCGCCTCCCCCGTGATTCACAGAACTCATGGCGCCGGTGCCGCGTCCGCGCTACGTTAAATTTCGCTGATCGCGCCTGCGGTCGTCCGCCTCTTTCGAGCGAGGTACCCAGAATGTCCACGTCCACCGCCTCACAACCCTCCGCCTCCCAGCCCACAGCTGGCCAGACCACCGCTGCCCAGGTCGCCAAGAGCGTCCGTCTCGCGCTGCTGACCGGCGGCCTACTGGCCATCGGCTTCGGTATCGCCGTCCTGGTCTGGCCGGAGAAGACCGCCGTCGCCATCACCGGCGTGCTCGCCTTCTACGCCATCGTCGGCGGGGTCGTGTACGCCTCGGTCGGCCTGCTCGCCAAGAACCACGGGACGGGCAGTCGGGTCGGTCACGTCCTGCTCGGCCTGCTGTGGGTCATCGCCGGCGTCTTCGCTTTTGTCTCACTGCAGGAATCCGCGGCCTTTCTCGCCATCTTCATCACCGTGATGATCGGCGTCATGTGGATCATCGAGGGCTTCACCGCTCTGTTCACCCTCGGCGAGTCCGGGGCGAAGGGCGTGACGATCGTGTTCGCGATCATCTCGGTCCTCGCGGGAGTCTCCCTGTTGAGCACCCCGGTGTGGGGCGCCGGCTTCCTGTGGTGGCTCCTGGGGGTCTCCCTCGTCGTGCTCGGGGCGCTCAACGTCTTCCGCGCGCTGTCCCACGGCGGTTCGCGCTGAGCGCACACACGCACGCGCCGACGGGGTCCGCGGTCTCCACGGCGACCGCGGACCCGGTCGCCGATCTCACCCGCCCGTCTCCGAGGACCGCTGCCGGGCGGCTGGCGACACGGAGGCCGGGGGCGACGTGGTCGAGGACGGAGCGGTCGGGGTGCACCAGATCACCGCGACCCCGGTGACCACGTAGACCACCTGCAGGAAGTGGAAGCCGCGAATCGAGGCGATCTCCGCGGCGATCCACACCACCATGATCCAGCCGGACAGGAGGCTGGCGGCCTGCCATCCCGGGCTCCGCTTGAGCAACGCCGTCGCGGCGAACAGCGCGCTGCCCCCGACGATCGCGAGCAGGATCACGCCGGCGAAATAGACGGTGGGGAAGTCGGTGTGCTCGATCCACGAGGGCTCGTCGGGGATCACCCCGACCATGAGCGCGAGCCCACCGCCGGCCGCGGTGACCCCGTTGAAGACCAACAGCCCGAAGAGGAGCCTGGAGACCGCGTTCATACCCCCCATTCTAGTGGCCGGCAGGTCACGAATACAGGGACTTCTTACTGGTCTCGGGGGCCAGGACGAGCGAGATGATGGTCAGCACCGACAGCCCCGCCAGGTAGTACCCGACGTAGGCGACCGAGTAGTTCTGCACGAGCCACACCGCGACGAACGGGGTCAGGGCGGCACCGAGGATGGCCGAGAAGTTGTACGCGACCCCCGAGCCGGTGTACCGGGTGTTGGTGGGGAACAGCTCCGGGAGTACGGCCGACATCGGCCCGAAGGTCAGCCCCATGAGCATCATCCCCACGCAGAGGAAGAGCAGCATCCGGGTCACGTCGAGGTCGTCACCGGTCCCGATCGCCTCGGGATCCAGCCACCAGCCGAAGCTGAGCCCGAAGGCGATGATCGCGAGGGTGACCCCGATGAGCATGCGTCGCCGCCCCAGCGCGTCGGCCAGGAGCCCCGCCACCGGCACGAACACGGCGAACAGGATGATCGCGAGCACCTGCAGGGTGAGGAACGGCCGGTACCCGTACCCCAGCCCGCCGGTGCCCTCCCCGCCGATCGCGAAGGACAGGATCCACGTGGTCATCAGGTAGAACAGGCCGTAGGTGGCCAGCATGATGAAGGTGCCGAGGATGATCTCCCGCCAGCTCTTGCGGAAGACCTCCGACACCGGCGTCTTGACCCGCTGGTCGTCCGCGATGGCCCGGGCGAAGACCGGCGTCTCCTCGATGCGGAGACGGACGTAGAGGCCGACTGCCACCATGACGATCGACAGCAGGAAAGGCAGGCGCCAGCCCCACACCAGGAACGGATCGGCCAGGTCGCTGTGTGTGGAGTCGTAGGCGAACCAGGTGGTCAACACCAGGAACAGTCCGTTGGCCAGGATGAATCCGAACGGCGCACCCAGCTGCGGCCACATCGCGGCGAAAGCCCGCTTGCCGGGTTGCGCGGTCTCGGAGGCCAGAAGAGCCGCGCCCGACCACTCGCCGCCCAGTCCGATGCCCTGGAAGAAGCGCAGGATGGTGAGCATCGCCGGGGCCCACAACCCGATCTGGTGGATGGTCGGCAGCAGTCCGATGAGGAACGTGGCGATCCCCATGGTGAGCAAGGCCCCCACGAGGGTGACCTTGCGCCCGAGCCGGTCCCCGTAGTGGCCGAAGATCACCGAGCCCAGCGGTCGGGCGACGAACGCGGTCCCGAAGGTCGCCATGGAGGCGAGCAGAGCGGCGCCCGAGTCGCCGCCGTGGAAGAAGAGCAGAGGGAAGACCGAGACCGCGGCGGTGGCGAAGATGTAGAAGTCGTAGAACTCGATGGTCGTGCCGATGAGCGAGGCGAAGATGATCCGGCGCCGGGGGACCGTCCCGGTCGGGTCGGTCGGGTCGGTCGGAACCGACGACGCACCGGTCGCGTCGGTCCGGCCGGCCGGGTCCGCCGCCGTATCGGTGGGGCCGCTGCTGTTCTCGGGGTGGGGCGAGGCGATCACCGGGGCATCGTACAGAAACCGGGCCCCGCGTCACCCCCACCGCGGTGGGCGTACGACGGTGACGAGGCACGGGCGCGTGCTACAAGAGAACGACACTCCAGGACGGGTCCACCACATGACATCAGACACCGGGTCGGCACCGACCGACCCCGACCTCGGTCTTGATCTCGACCAGCAGGCGGCGCTGGGGAGCGGCGCCTCGTTCTGGCGCACCGAGGAGCTGGCCGGGGTGCCCGAACTCGTCCTGACCGACGGGCCACACGGGGTGCGGTTCCAGTCCGGGGCCTCGGACCATCTCGGACTCGCCGAGAGCGACCCGGCCACGTGTTTCCCCCCGGCGTCGGGGCTGGCGCAGAGCTGGGATCCCGACCTGGCCCGCCGGATCGGGGCCGCGCTGGCCACCGAGGCGCTGGCCGTCGGGGTGGGGGTTCTGCTCGGTCCGGGGATCAACATCAAGCGCGACCCGCGGGCCGGCCGCAACTTCGAGTACTTCAGCGAGGACCCCCACCTCACCGGGGTCATGGCGACGCAACTCGTCCGCGGCCTGCAGGCGGGAGGCGTCGGAGCCTCGGTCAAGCACTTCGCCGCGAACAACTCCGAGCACGACCGCATGCGGGCGAGCTCCGACGTCGACCCGCGGCCGTTACGGGAGATCTACCTGCGGGCCTTCGAACGCGTGGTGCGGGACGCACGGCCGTGGTCCGTGATGACGGCGTACAACAGGATCAACGGTGTGTACGCCTCGGAGAACCGGTGGCTTCTCACCGACCTTCTGCGCGACGAATGGGGATTCGACGGGGCCGTCATCAGCGACTGGGGGGCCGTGGCGGACCGGGTGGCCTCCGTACGCGCGGGGCTGGACCTGCAGATGCCCGGGCCCGCCGACCTCGACGACGCCGACGTGGTCCACGCCGCCCGGCAGGGCGAGCTCGACCGGGCCCATGTCGGGCG
>NZ_JAALDW010000028.1:0-6361 GCF_014145055.1 Dietzia sp. DQ11-38-2 | reverse complement strand
CTGAGCGCCGCGCCTGCGGCTTCCCTGAGTTCTGACGGTGGGTGGCCGATCCAGCGCGAGCTGGGTACGCGTCACGAATGGACCCGAGAGGGCGCGCAACCCAGGGACTGGCGAACAGACAGGACGCGCAGGCCGAAGGCGACGCGCAAGCCGGGGCAGGGGCGAGCAGTGGGGGCGCACAACCCCGGGAGGGGCAGCGGGTGCGGGCGGACTGCCGCCCACGTCGGTGTGGGTCGAGGATTGTGCGCGCCCGCCTGTCCATGGCGACGCTGCGCCTGATGCGCCGAGCACGCGGGTGCGAACGGCGTCAGCGCGTCCCGGACGGTTACTCCGAGGGACAGTTCTGATGCACTACCGCTACCGCCCCCTGAGGGCCTGATCCACGGCGTCGACCAGGGCTTCGCGGAGGACGGGCCCGTGTCCGGGCACGATCACATCCGCCTGCAGGCCGCCGAGCGCGCTGAGGCTGCGGGCCATCTCGGCCTCGTCCTCGCTGAAGCAGGACGGCAGGAACTGCGGCCGTGGAGGTCCCGCCAACAGGGGATGGGACGTGACGAGGGAGTCGCCGGTGAACACCACTCCGAGGTCGTCGAGCAGGTACGCCGTGTGCCCACTGGTATGCCCGGGGGTCGAGATGGGGACGGGGGCTCCCGGGAGATCCAACGCCTCGCCGAACGGCACCGCGACCGCGGACGGGACCGACATCGTCATGTGGGGAAGAACTGCCTTGAGAGTCTGCGCGACCCAGATCAGGCCGGCTCGACTGGTGCACTGGTGGAGCATCTGCACCGGCGTGATCTGCTCCTGGTAGTCGCGGCGGGCATGGGCGACCTCGGTGGATCCGGTGTAGACGGGAACACGGTGCTCCGCGAGCAGCGAGGGGATGCCGCCCATGTGGTCGAGGTGCGCGTGGGTCAGGATGACGGCCTGGACGTCCTGGGGTACGCGCCCAATGGCCTCCAGCGACGCCAGGAGGAGTCGACCATCATTGGGGTACCCCGCGTCGACCACGGTCACGGCGTCGCCGTCGGTGACCAGCGCCCAGTTCACGTTCGTGCCCGTGACCAGATGGACGGTCCCGGTGACCTGCTCGATCTTCACGCCTGGCTCCCTTCGATGATCGGGTGCCGGATGGTGCCGACACCGCTGAGGTCGAGCTCGAGTACGTCTCCCGGCCTGAGCACCACCCCGGCCTCGATGCCGGAGCAGCCCGGCAGGGTACCGCTACCGAACAACTCCCCCGGATAGAGCTGCTCGCCACGCGAGGCGTGAGCGAGCGCTTCGCCGAGGGAGTAGGCCGGATTCCGGGTCGAGCCGGTGGCCACGACGGTCCCGTTCACACTGACGCTGGCGAACAGGTCGGTGACGTCCACGGCATCGGCGGCGACGAGGTCCGCCGACATCGAGGACAGGAAATGCTTGGACTTCTGCGGGCCGAACCCGCTGCGCATCTCCTTGAGCTGGACATTGCGCACCGAGAAGTCGTTCAGCACCACATAACCACCGATCGCGCCGGCCGCTTCCTCCGGCGTCGCATCGCGCAGCGGGGCGTTGAGGACGACGCCCAGCTCGAGTTCGTAGTCGAGGGAGTCGGCGTACGCGGGGGCGGCCACCGGGGTGCCCGTGGGGACAAAGGTGAGCGCGTTGCCCATGTAGTAGATCGGCTGGTCGTACCAGAGGGCGGGTGGCTCGAACTTCGGGAAGGTCCGTCTGGTGACCCGCTCATACAGGGAAGTGAACCGGTGGGCCCGGGGCAGGTAGGTGCGGGCGATGCCCCGGGAGGCGGCGATCACGTGCTGTTCGTAGAGCATGAAGTCGCGGAACGACAGGGGCGCGAACGGTGTCAGCACGTCACCCCCGGATTCCTGGGCCCCCTGGGGGGCGGGTGTGCGCTCCGGGATGCCGGGCGGGATTTCCAGCGGGTCCGCGCCGCCGTCCTCCCATGGCCTCCAGGCCCCGTCGAGCATGACCTCGGTGGTGGGGAGCCCGCCGACGAGGCGACGACGGACGCGGGTGGGTGCGGCTGCATGGTTCACGGTGTCCTTCCGGCGCCAGCGAGGAGCAGATCGACCTGTTCGGCGATCGCGGTGGCGGGGTCGCCCCCGAGCAGGAGGTGACGCAGATGGAGAGGCGCGATCAGCATCTGCAGGAAGAGACGGGCGTCGGTGCCGGGGGCGAGCTCTCCCCGGTCGATCCCTCGCTGAATCATCATGCTGCTGGCGGCGAATCGCTGGTCCCAGAACCGTGTACGGAGCTCGGACAGCTCCTCGGACCACTCGATCATCATCATCGCCCGCAGGATGGCCGTCCCCCGACGGGAGGCCAGGAACGCGGCGAGGCCCTCGGCGAAGCCGATGAGATCGGACCGTATCGCACCGGTGTCGGGAACGGGGATCGATTCGTCGCTCTCCGTGAGCAACGCCTCGGCGACCAGGTTCTCCCGGGTCTCCCAGCGCCGGTAGATCGAGGAGGGCGCGACCCCGGCACGTGCGGCGATATCCGGGATGCTCGACTGGACCAGGCCCTCGTCGAGGCAGGACAGGACCGCGTCGAGGACTTTCCGCCGCACGACTGCGGAACGCCCCCCTGGCCTGCTGCCTCTGTCGTCCACAACAGAAGACTAACGCAAATCCCATTGCTTTAAGGAGAATTCTGGAACTAGCATCCGACCGACGACTACTCGACGGAAACGGAGCTCGCGGATGCCGCGGTGGACCAAAGACCTCTTCGTGACCTGGTGCGCACTGACCAAGACGACGGAGCGAGCCACGCGCCGACGGGGGGCCCGGTACTTCCTCCCGGCACTGTTCGTCGACAGGTTCGTCAACATGGGCGGCCTCGACAGGGAACTGTTCATCCGTCAGCTCGAGGACTGCCGGACGTTCCAGGACACTGCCTGGGCGAACTACTGGGGCGAGTGCGCCCGGGTCCACCTCGACGCCGCCGACGTCGAGTTGCGGAGCCTGGGAGCGCCCCCCACAGAACAGATCCTCGGTCCCGGCGGGGAGTCGACGGCCGCGGAACTGGGTGCCGTCCTCGCCCCCGCCGCGACCATCTTCACCGACAGGACCCCGGAGAACGGCCGGACCCTCCTGCCAGACTTCCTCGCCGCGAATCCGGACGCTCGTCGGGAAGCCGTCGCCATCGACGAGTTGGTCAAGGCCATGACCTACCTCTTCGCCGCGGCATGGCCGGGTTGGACACCGCAGCGGCTCCGGGCCTACGCCGAGTCCCAGCGCCTCCTCCACGTCCTGCTCCTCGGCATCGCGCCGCACCTGGGTTTCCACGCCGAGCGCATCACGCTGGACATCGCGGGCGAGAACGCCGTGGCCTACGGGACCTTTCCCGAGGGTGACCACGAGTGCCCCACCGTGCTGGTCACGAACGGCCTCGAGGGGACCATCCAGGAAGCCCTGCTCCCGGCGCTGCGGCATCGCCACCGCGGTATGGCGATGGTCACGATGGAGATGCCCGGCACCTTTCAGTACCGACTACCACTCTCCGCAGCGACCGAGGGCATGTACGAGGCGGTGATCGAGCAGCTCGCCGCGCATCCTCGAGTCGACGCCGAGCGCATGGGAATGATGGGAATCAGCTTCGGAGCCCACTGGTCGACCCGTATGGCCGTCCGCAGCCACCGCCTCAAGGCGGTCGTGTCGAACGGAGGGCTCTACCACCGCAGCTTCGGGCTCGCGGCCACCCTGGGCATGCCCGGCATCATGCTGTGGACCCTGCAGCGGACGACCGGCGCCCGGAACCTCGTGGAGCTCGGCCGCACACTCCATGAGCTGTCGATCAAGCGGCTCTACCCGACCGTCGCCATCCCGATCCTGGCGATCAACGGTGACGACGACACGCTGATCAGCACGCTAGACACCGTGGACCTGGCGGACGGGGCACCGCTCGGAGAGTTGCTGCTCTACCCGGGTGACGACCACTGCGCGATGGGCCACTACACCGAATGGCTCGACTTCTCCACGCAGTGGTTTCACGACACACTGGGGGCCGCGTCGATCCCAGGCGGCGGCGGGGCTGCTCCCACCCGCACGGACGGGTTGTGATTACGCATCACGGCCCAGTACAGCACGCCTCCGATGAGGGCGCCGATCACCCATGCGAAGCCGGACAGCATTCCGAGGGCCGGCACCCAGACCGCACTGATGGCGAATACCGCGGCAAGAGCGACTGCCACCAGGGCTCGAACATTCCAGCCACGGGTGTAGTAATAGGGACCGTCGGAATTCATGCTGAACATGTCCTCGGTCCGAACGTGCTTCCGGCGGACGATGTAGTAGTCGACCACCAGCACGCCGTAGAGCGGCGCGAGAATCGCGCCGAGAGTGTCGACGAAGGTGGGCAATCCGATTTCCTCGATGACTGCGACCCAGAACGCGCCGATGACGAAGCCCACCGCAGCGGTGATGTACCCGCCCGTCTTGAAGCTGATCTTCTGGGGGGCGAGGTTGGCCAAGTCGTAGGCCGGCGGAATGAAGTTCGCCACCAGATTGATACCCACGGTGGCGAGTAGGAACGTCACCGCTGCGATAATGGCCAGCACCACCGATTCGGTCTGTTCCACAATGTCCGCCGGGTTGTCCATGGGCTGACCCTGCCCGTCCTGGAAGACCACGTATGCACCTGCGGTGATGAACAGCGACAGGAAAGTGAAAAACGCCAGCGACAGCGGCAACCCGGTGAAGTTGCCGATCTTCATCTCTTTCTCGGTTCGGGAGAACCGGGAGAAGTCACCGAAGTTGATGATGACCGCGCTGAAGTAGGCGATCATCGTTCCCACCACACCGAAGAAGGCGGCCACGGCGGCCCAGCCGGTCACATCGGAATCGCTGAAAATGGAGCCGACCGCCGGGAGCATGTCCCCACCTGCTCTCACCCAGATGATGATGAGCAGCACCACCATGACCGCGTAGACAGCAGGCCCGGCGAAGTTGAGGAACCGCGCGATGACATCGATTCCTCGGGTGAAGAGCAGTACCTGTAGAAGTGCGACGATGACGTAAGAGACCCACCCGACTGCGTCTAGCCCCATGAAGGTGCCGCCCCCCGGGTTTCCGACGGCGGCGTTGATGGCCAGGGCAACCGCTGTGGAGGCGAAGTACGTCTGCGCCCCGTACCAGAAGATCGCCACTATGCCACGGACCAAGGCCGGGAACTTCGCGCCCAGAACACCCATGGACAGCCGTGCCATCACCGCATAGGGGACCCCGTGTTTCACGCTCGGTGAGCCGGTGAGGTTGACGAGCCAGTTGACAAAGGCACCCGCGAGGATGATCGCGGCAAAAACCCACCAGCCATTGAGTCCGGAGGTGATGAAAAGTGAGGCGGCGAGGGTATATCCGGCCAACGACTGGACGTCATTGGTCCACACGTTGAAGATCTCGAACCATCCCCAGGTCTTCTTCTCTTTGGGCACTGGGGCCAGGTCGGCATTGTGCAGGCCCGGGGCAGGCGCCGCAACGGGGGCTTGGGGCGGTGTGGCCTCAAGGCTCTGCACGGACATGGGTCCTCCATTCATGACAGGACGTGACGCCGGCCAGGTGAAATGCGCTTGATAAGCGCGAAAGAAGTGGGAGCTTCAATCGGGACGATTAGACGAGACGATTGTCACGGCCCGATTGCGGAGGCAATACGTTCGGAAGACGCGCTCCGATCTCGTCCGGTCCCTCATCGCAGCACTTGATGGCGAAGAGTCGCCCATTCCCGCCGAGTTCTCGGGACCATAGCCCGGCGGCGGTTCGTCCCAGCCGAGGCCGGGCCCGCCGCTGCGCGCGCCGTCCCGTTCACCACACCAGCCCGGTGGTCACGCTCTCGACAACCCCGGCTTGCCCACGCGGCCGCGGAGCTCGGGCTCTACGTCCCTAGGGACTTTCCTCCGCAATCTTATGGTCATACCAGTTGACCACATGGCCAGTGTTCTCTACTGTGCGTGTATGGCACTTCGTCCCGTACAGCGGCAGTCCGTGTCCGACCAGGTCTTCGACCAAGTACTTTCCGAGGTTGTCGACGGCGAGCTCGCGGCCGGTGACGCCCTCCCCAGTGAGAGACGTCTGGCCGAGGTCCTCGGTGTCTCTCGGCCGGCGGTGCGCGAGGCGCTTCAGCGGATCGCTCAGACCGGTGTGGTCGAGGTTCGTCACGGCGGCACGACGACGGTCCGCGATTTCCATCGGCACGCCGGGCTCGACCTGTTGCCGCGGCTCATGGTGCGCGGCCAGAAGCTCGATGTGGCCATCGCCCGCAGTGTGGTCGAAGCGCGCACTCAGATCGCTCCCGGCATTGCGGCGCTGGCCGCGGAGCGCGGCGGCCCGGCGGTCACGGCGCCGCTCGGCGAGGTCCTCGACCGTCT
>NZ_JAALDW010000279.1:0-1193 GCF_014145055.1 Dietzia sp. DQ11-38-2 | reverse complement strand
GGCCCGGTGCAGCGCGCGCCCGCCCACCACGGTCCCGGCCGACCCGAACGCCCCGGTGTCGTGGGTGAGCTGCGCGGTGTCCGAGGCGTGCAACACCACCGAGTCGGAGGGCACCGCCAGCACCTCGGCCACGATCTGCGTGTGCACGGTGGCGGTGCCGTTGCCGAACTCGGCGGTGCCCACGTAGGCGTGCACGGTGCCGTCGGCGTCGATCTCCACGCGGGCGGAGCCGTGGTGGCCCCCCGGCGGGTTGGTGGCGATCATGCATACCGCCACCCCGGTCCCCTCGGACCACCCGGGAGGGGCCGACTCCCCCCGTCCCGACTCCAGGGCTCCGGCGACGAGGTCCAGGCAGTGGTCGAGCCCGTAGGAGGACAGGGCCAGCTCGTCGTCGTCGCCCGCCGAGCTCACCAACCGGTCACCCGGGCGTACCACGTTGCGCCGCCGCAGTTCGACGGGATCGATCCCGGCGACCTCGGCGAGCTCGTCGAGTGCGCTCTCGAGCGCGAACCCCACCTCCCCCAGCCCGTACCCGCGGAAGGCGCCGGAGGGGACGGTGGTCGTGTAGACGGCCTCCGCCGCCACCCGTTTGGCGGGGCAGCGGTACAGCTCCACCGACTCGGTGATCGAGTGGAACATCACGCCCGCCGAGTGCCCGCCGTACGCGCCCGCGTCGGACAGCACGTCCAGGTCGAGCGCGGTGAGCCGGCCACGGGCATCGCACGCGACCGTCGCCGTCACCCGGTAGGGGTGTCGCACGGTGGCGGAGGTGAACTGCTCGGCGCGGGTGTACTCCCACACCACGTCGCGGCCGGTCCGCAGGGCGGCCAGCACGGCCAGGTCCTCGACGATCATCTCCTGCTTGGCGCCGAATCCCCCGCCCACCCGGGCGGCGTGTACGCGCAGGTCGTCCCGTTCCAGGCCGAAGATCCACGCCAGCTCGTCCCGGACGAGGAACGGCACCTGCGTGGACGAGCGGATGTCCAGCGCGCCGCCGCACCGGGGCCCGCCGTCGATGTGGCGGACGATCACCGCGTGTGTCTCCAGGTGCGTGTGCTGCACCCGCGAGGTGCTCCAGGTGCCCGTGACGACGTGCGCGGCGCGGGCGACCCCGGCGTCGACGTCCCCCACCGCGCCACGCCAGCTCGCCACGACGTTGCGTGCGGGGTCGGCGATCCGGTGGGCCCCGGAGA
>NZ_JAALDW010000278.1:0-1336 GCF_014145055.1 Dietzia sp. DQ11-38-2 | reverse complement strand
GGCCAAGGCCGTCGGCATCATCGACGCCGCGGCACGCGACGGCGTGGACCTGCTCGTCTTCCCGCACGCGACCCTCGGCGGCTACCTCGGCGATCTGCGCGACCCCTCCCCCGCGACGCTCCCCCCGGCGCTCGACCCCGACGGCCCGGAACTGTCCGCCATCGCCGCCGCCGCGGGAGACATGACCGTGTGCATCGGCTACACCGAGGCCGGCGACGACACGCGCTACAACACCGCCGTCTGCCTCACCGGCGACGGCGTCCTCGGCGTCCACCGCAAGGTGCATCAACCCGTCGACGAGGGCACCCGCTACGGCGCAGGGGACGCGTTCCGCGCCTTCGACACCCCGATCGGACGCGTGGGGATGCTCATCGACTACGACAAGACCTTCCCCGAGTCCGCGCGGTCGCTCGCCCTCGACGGCGCGCAGGTGGTGGCCACCCTGTCGGCCTGGCCCGCCAGTGTGACCGACCGCGCCGCCCGACTGCCCGCGGACCGTCAGTCCCGACTGTTCGACCTCTACGACTGCGCCCGGGCCGCCGAGAACCAGGTGTTCGTGGTGGCCTCCAACCAGACCGGGGTCATGGGCTCCCTCCGCTTCCTCGGCCAGGCCAAGGTGGTGGGACCCGGGGGCGAGATCCTGGCCGCGACACGGTCCAAGGGCGGGCTCGCCCGGATCGAGGTCGATGTCCACACCGAGCTCGCACGCTCGCGTCGGGTCCTCGACCACCTGGCGGAGCGGCGACCGGAGACCTACGCGACGGAACCACGCCGGGCGCCCTCGCCTGCGCGACCGGGAGGCGACACGACGTGCGGATAGCCCTGCTCACCTATTCGACCCGCCCCCGCGGGGGCGTCGTCCACACCCTCCACCTGGCCGAGGCGCTGGCCCGGGCCGGACACCGAGTGACGGTGTACTCCCTGGCGCGCGGCGCCGACGCGGGCTTCTTCCGAGAGGTCGATCCCGCGGTCACCGTCCGCCTCGCGCCGTTCCCGGACCGTCCCGGCGAGTCCGTCACCGACCGGATCGTGCGCTCGATCGCCACCCTGCGCGAGTTCGTCGACCCGGACGGGTTCGACATCGTCCACGCCCAGGACTGCATCAGCGCCAACGCGGTCGGGCGGTGCATCCGCACCGTGCATCACCTCGACGACTTCACCACCCCCGTTCTGGTGGACTGCCACGAGAAGGCCCTCACCACCCCCTACGCCCACGTGTGCGTGTCCGAGGCCGTCGCCGCCGAGGTCCGCCAGGGATGGGGTCTGGCCCCCACGGTGATCCCCAACGGTGTCGACCACGCCCGCTTCGCCGAGGCCGCCGGCCCGGGCGCGGCCG
>NZ_JAALDW010000277.1:5564-11931 GCF_014145055.1 Dietzia sp. DQ11-38-2 | reverse complement strand
CGCGGTGGGCGATGGCCGCGCCGAGGGTTCCGCGTACAGCTCTCTCGTCCGACCGGCGGAGGACCGCCCGGAGGGCATCGACCTACCGCAGGCCACCGAGGTCCCGGCCGCGGTCGGTGCCGCGCTCGACCGGGCCGCCGACGTCGAGGGCACGCGCGCACTCGTGGCGCTCCACCGCGGCGAGATCCTGGACGAGTGGTACGCGGACGGCTTCGGACCGGACACCCGGCAGCTCGGGTGGTCCATGGCCAAGAGCGTGGCCGCCACCCTGGTCGGGCGGGCGCAGCAGGAGTTCCCCGACGCCGACCTCGACCCGGCGGGCACCGGCCTGCGCTCCGAGTGGACCGACGGGAGGGCGCAGATCTCGCTCGACGACCTGCTGCGCATGACCTCCGGGCTGGAGTGGGACGAGGACTACGACCTCGGCACCCCCATCACCGAGATGCTTTTCGCGGAGCCCGACATGGCGTCCTTCGCCGCCGCCCAGCCGCTCGCCCACGACCCCGGGACGTTCCGCCAGTACTCCTCGGGCACCACCAACATCGTGTGCGACCTGCTCCACGAGCGCACCGGCCTCGGGCCCGAGATGGCCGACGAGTTGCTGTTCGGGCCACTCGGGATGACCAGTGCCGTGCTCGAGGCGGACGCCTCCGGCCGGTCGGTGTGCAGTTCGTATCTGTGGGCCACGCCGCGGGACTGGGCGCGCTTCGGCCAGTTCGCGCTGGATGACGGCGTGGTCGACGGTCGCCGCCTGCTCCCCGCGGGATGGATGGACTACGCGACGACCGTCGTCCCGGCCGGCGGGGAGCCCGAACCCTACGGCGCGCAGTGGTGGGTCAACGACGCCGGTGACGGCTCCCCGCTCCGCCTGCCCGGGATTCCCGCCGACGCCTATTGGGCCGCGGGCCACGACGGTCAGTACACCGTGGTGGTCCCCTCCGCCGACCTGGTGGTGGTGCGGACCGGCTTCACCCCCGGAGGGACGATCTACGGGCTCGGCATCGAGGAGCTGGTCGGCGACCTCACCAGGGCTGTGGGCTGACGCGCACGTCCGAGATGAGGCTTCGACGTGGGCCGGCCGTTCGGGCCATGCGAGCCGGGCGGGTTGCTCAGCCCCAGGCCGCCTGGATCCCCGCGCTCGCCCGGTCGATCCGCTCGAGCCGGCTCTCTGTGTAGAGGGCCACCTGGTCCACGATCACGCGCATCCGCGCCGCATCATCCGGAGCCTGGTCCCACAACGGACGCAGGACCGCGTCGAGACCGGCGGGAGCCGAGTGGGCCAGGAACTCGGCCACCCGGTGGATCCTGTCCCGTTGACGGTCCTGACGGGCCCGGTGCCCCGGGTCACTTATCACGTATCGCACGGCCATGGTCTTGAGCATCACCACCTCGGCCTCCACATGCAGGGGCACCTCGAGGTCGGCGCTGTACCGTCCGTGCGGCACCTCGCCGTGTACCTGACGAGTGGTGTGGATGGCGGGCATGACGAACCGCCCGACCAGTTCGCTGGTCAACGCCTTGAGGGCGACGGCACCGGCGAACGTCTCCTCGAACGGCTGGACGGCGCGGACCGCCTCGAGCGCACCGAGACGCGTGGCCGCCTCGCGGAGCTGGTCGGCGTCGGGCCCCCGGAACTCGCGCGCGCCCAGCTCGGCCAACGCCGAGACCTCCGACGGATCGGTCAGCGACCTCAGGTCCAGCCTGCCGGCCACGATCGCATCCTCCACGTCGTGGACCGAGTAGGCCACGTCGTCGGAGAAGTCCATGATCTGCGCTTCGAGACACCGGGTGTCCCCGGGTGCGCCGCGGCGGATCCAGGCGAGAGTCTCCGCGTCGTCGGGATAGGCACCGAACTTCCTCGTGCCCTCTCGCGGCAGCCACGGGTACTTGGTGGCCGCGTCCAGCGCGGCGCGGGTGAGGTCCAGGCCGACGCCCCGCCCGTCGGCGTCGACCACCTTGGGCTCCAACCGCGTGAGGATCCGCACCGTCTGGGCGTTGCCCTCGTATCCCCCGAACCCTTTCGCGACCTCGTCGAGAGCGCGCTCGCCGTTGTGGCCGTAGGGCGGGTGCCCGATGTCGTGACTCAACCCCGCCAGATCGGCGAGATCGGGGTCGCAGCCGAGGCCGGCGGCGATACTGCGGGCGATCTGCGCGACCTCGAGCGAGTGGGTGAGTCGGGTCCGTGGTGTGTCCCCGTCCCCGGGCCCGACCACCTGCGTCTTGTCTGCGAGCCGCCGGAGAGCCGCGGAGTGCAGGACCCGTGCGCGATCCCTCTCGAACGGGCTGCGCTCGCTCGCCGTCTCCTGGGGCCGGGTGGGCCCCCCGCCCACCCGGCGCTCGGCGTCTGCGGCCGTGTACGCGTACCGCGTCATGCGCGTCCCCTCCTTGTGTCCACCACTCAGCCGGGGAAATCCACGTCGGTGCCGACGATCCGGTGGTACTGGTACCAGAGCACCGCGCCGGTCTCGCGGATGATGCTCAGGATCTGGTTCTCCCGGGTCCAGACCGCGGGACCCTGTCGGGTCGGCGAGGTCCACGCGTCCAGGCCCGCGTCCCTGGCCATCATCCGCGCCCGGTACGAATGCGTGGGATCGCTCACCAACACCACGGAACCACCGCCCTGGTCACGCACGGTCAACGCGACGGCGTCCAGGCTGCCGACCGTGTTGGAGCCCGTCTCGACCGCCAGGATCGCCGTGGGCGGCACGCCCAGGGTGGCCAGGTAGGAGCGGCCCGCACCGGCCTCGGTGAACCGGTCCCCCGGCTGATTCCCGCCGACGGTGATGATCTGCGGGGCGACGCCCTGCTCGTACAGGCTGGCGGCGTGATCGAGCCGGGACTGGAACACCGGGGTGGGCACGCCGTCGTACTGGGCCGCGCCCAGGACGACGATCGCGTCGGCCGTCGTGCGGTCGTCCTCGCGCGCGACCTGCCACACCCGGAACGCGATGAATCCGGGCACGGCGAGACACAACAACAACGCGAGGACCACGAGCCACCCGATGGCCCTGGACACCGCTCTCATCGGGGACCGGGATCTGTTCACCCGACCAGTGTGCCAGCGCCGGTGTCAGCAGCCGATGAGCCGCTGCGCGAGGAACCCCTCGACCTGGTCGATCGCCACGCGCTCCTGCTCCATGGTGTCCCGCTCACGGATGGTCACGGCCTGGTCTTCGAGGGTGTCGAAGTCCACGGTGATGCAGAACGGGGTGCCGATCTCGTCGTGGCGGCGGTAGCGTCGGCCGATCGCCTGCGCGTCGTCGAAGTCCACGTTCCAGCTCTTGCGCAGCTGTGCGGCCAGATCCCGGGCCTTCGGCGACAGGTCCGCGTTACGGGACAGTGGCAGGACAGCCGCCTTGAACGGTGACAGGCGACGATCCAGCTTCAGGACCGTGCGCGTGTCGACACCGCCCTTGGAGTTGGGCGCCTCGTCCTCGGTGTAGGCGTCGATGAGGAACGCCATGAGTGACCGGGTCAGGCCGAAGCTCGGTTCGATGACGTACGGCACGTACTTCTCACCGGAGGCCTGGTCGCGGTACTGCAGGTCCTCACCCGAGTGGGTCTGGTGCTGGGTGAGGTCGTAGTCCGTGCGGTTCGCCACACCCATCAGCTCGCCCCACGGGTTACCGGAGAATCCGAACTTGTACTCGAAGTCGATGGTGCCCGCCGAGTAGTGGGCGCGCTCGTCGTCCGGGACGTCGAAACGCCGCATGTTCTCCGGGTCGATCCCCAGGTCGACGAACCAGTCCCAGCAGTCCTCGACCCACCGCTTGAACCACTCGTCGGCCTCCTCGGGCTTGGTGAAGAACTCGATCTCCATCTGCTCGAACTCGCGGGTCCGGAAGATGAAGTTGCCCGGGGTGATCTCGTTGCGGAACGCCTTGCCGATCTGTCCGATACCGAACGGCGGCTTACGCCGTGCGGTGGTCATGACGTTCTTGTAGTTGATGAAGATGCCCTGGGCGGTCTCGGGCCGCAGATAGTGCAGGCCCTCCTTGTCGTCGACCGGACCGAGGTAGGTCTTCATCAACCCGGAGAACAGCTGCGGCTCGGTCCAGGCCCCGGGCTGGCCCGTGACCGGATCGTTGATGTCGGCCAGCCCGTTGGCCGGCTCGCGCCCGTGCTTGGCGACATAGGCCTCGATGAGGTGGTCGGCGCGATAGCGCTTGTGGGTGTGCAGAGACTCCACCAGCGGGTCGGTGAAGGTCTCGACGTGACCGGAGGCCTCCCACACCGCGCGGGGAAGGATGATCGACGAATCCAGACCCACCACATCCTCGCGGCCGGTGACGAAGGTCCGCCACCACTGCTTCTTGATGTTGTCCTTGAGCTCCACGCCCAACGGACCGTAATCCCATGCCGAACGGGTCCCGCCGTAGATCTCACCACACTGGTACACCAGTCCCCGGCGCTTGCAGAGGTTGACGACTGAGTCGATGACGGACGCTGAGGATGCCACGTCGGGGGTTCTCCCTTTGGTGAGTCGGTGGACGGAGGCGTCGGGTGGACGACCTCGGCGCGGGCCGGCGCCCGCGGCACTTCTCACCAGGGTATCCGGTCCACCCCGGCGGTCTGGGATACTGGGGTCCCCCCACCCGACACGGCGCCGGTCCCCACCGCGCCCGGAAGGTTGCGCCAATGGCATCCGGACCCGAGTCCCCGGCAGACGCCGGGCCTGCCGCGGAGATCCACGACCCCGGCTCCCGCGCGGCCCCCGTTCCGCTCCCGCCTCAGCACGTGGTCTCCGCCGCGGGCGATCTGCTCCGTGCGCTGTCGGCTCCGCTGCGTATCGCGATCGTGCTGCAGCTCCGCGAGGGGCCGAGGTGTGTCCACGAGTTGGTGGACGCCCTCGACGTCGCGCAGCCGCTGGTGAGCCAGCACCTGCGGGTGCTCAAGTCGTCCCACGTCGTCTCCGCGCACCGCCGGGGGCGGGAGATCCGCTACGAGTTGCTCGACGACCACCTGCTGCACATCGTCGAGGCGGCCGTCGGGCACGCCGGGGAGGAGTAGAGCAGTGGACGGGGCCCAGAAGCCGATCGGCGTCCGCTCGACCCGCCAACGCAGTGCCATCTCCGCGCTGCTCGACGAGTCCAAGGGGTTCCGGTCCGCGCAGGACCTTCACTCGGAGCTCCGCGAACGCGGTGACGCGATCGGTCTGACCACCGTCTACCGGACGCTGCAGTCGATGTCCGACGCCGGCGCGGTGGACGTGCTGCGCACCGATTCCGGGGAGCTGATCTTCCGCAAGTGCTCCGATTCCCACCATCACCACCTGGTGTGTCGGGAATGCGGCTTCACGGTGGAGGTCGAGGAACCCGGGGTCGAGACGTGGGCGCACCGTGCCGGTGGCGCTCACGGATTCACCGAGGTGACCCACACCGTCGAGCTGTTCGGCCTCTGCGCGGCCTGCGCCGGCTCCAGGCGGGACGAGCCGCCGGGTCCGGTGGACTGACCCGGGGCCGCCCCGGTGGATCGGCCTCGCGGCCCCCTGGCGACCCGCGCCTCCCGGAATCGGGGTCAGGCTCCGGGCACCCCGCCGAACCGCCGGTCCCGCTCGGCGTACTCCAGGCACGCCGCCCACAGATCGCGTCGGTCGAAGTCGGGGAACAGCGTGTGTTGAAAGACGAACTCGGCGTAGGCGCTCTGCCACAGCAGGAAGTTGGACGTCCGCAGTTCACCGGACGGACGCAGGAAGAGGTCCACGTCCGGCATGTCCGGCTCGTCGAGGAAACGGGCGAAGTTCTCCTCCGTCAGGTCGTCGGCCGCCAACTCCCCGGCGGCGACCCGACGCGCGAAATCCCTTGCGGCGTCCACGATCTCCGCTCGCCCGCCGTAGTTGACGCACATCGCCAAGGTCATCACCGTGTTGTCCCGCGTGAGTTCCTCGGCCTCCTCGAGCTCGGAGATGACCGACTTCCACAGCTTGGGGCGGCGGCCGGCCCAGCGCACCCGCACTCCCAGCTCGTGCATCTCGTCCCGGCGGCGACGCAGCACGTCCCTGTTGAATCCCATGAGAAAGCGCACCTCCTCCGGACTGCGCTTCCAGTTCTCCGTGGAGAACGCGTACGCGGACAGGTACGGGACGCCGATCTCGATGCACCCCTGGACCACGTCCATGAGTACCGCCTCTCCCTGCTTGTGCCCCTCGGTGCGGGGCAGGCCCCGCTCCTGGGCCCAGCGTCCGTTGCCATCCATCACCAGCGCGACGTGGCGCGGCACGAACTCCGCCGGGATCGCGGGCGGTCGCTCGCCCGACGGGTGCGGGGTGGGCGGCCGGACGGTCACCGGCGCGGCGCCGTCCCTCGACGCGGTGCGTTTACGGAATCTGGGTAGTCCGGGCACGAGGCTCCTCAACAGGTTCTGGGGA
>NZ_JAALDW010000277.1:388-5357 GCF_014145055.1 Dietzia sp. DQ11-38-2 | reverse complement strand
CGCCCTCCCACCGTCCGGCCAACAGTGCCGACAGGTGCTCGGCGACACCCGGGGAGAGCATGGCACACCCCTGCGGCCTGCAGTGCACGCAGACGGTTCCACCGGATGCCACGTGGAACGCCCTGTGCGGCCCCACCACGCCGCAGAGCACGCAGCGGTCCAGGACCGGCTCCCAGCCGGACGCCGCCATGGCGCGAAGGAGGAACGCGTCGGCGACCAGGCCCGGCGGCCGCCGGTGTTCGGCCAGGGAGCGCAGCGCCCCGACGGCGAGGCCGAGCAGTCTCGGTGTGGGTGCGCCCTCCTCACCCGCCAACCGCTCCGCGGTCTCCAGGACGACGCAGGCCGAGGTGTACGCCGGATAGTCCGCCACGAGGGGGCGGGCCAGCGACTCACGGCTCGACGCCTGCCTGACGGAACCCAGTCCGCTGCGGCCCCGACCCGGGGCGATCTGCACCTCCACCACGGCGAACGGCTCCAGGCTGGCGCCCATCCGCGACCGGGTGCGGCGCACCGCGCGGGCGACGGCCCTGACCAACCCGTGGTGCTGGGTGAGGAGTGTGACGATCCGGTCCGCCTCACCCAGGTCGTAGGTGCGCACGACGAGACCGGTGTCGGTGAACGGGTGCATCCGGGCCTCCTCGCCTGCGGGGCGTAGACGACCATTGTCCCACTCCCTGATGAGCACCGGGTCCCCCGGCGAGGGCTAGTGTCTCGTTGTGCCCAGTCTCGCCTCCCACCTCATCCCTCTGCTCATCCGCGCCACCCGGCGGCAGCGCCTGTTCGCCGAGCCACAGCGTGCCCGTGACTTCCTCGACGAGGCCGCGGTGCGTCCGGCGTCGTACGCCCCGCCGCGATTGCGTGACGATGTCCGGCTCACCCGTGCCGACCGGAACGGGTGGCCGGTCTACGTACTGGAACCCGCCGAGGCACCCGCGAGCGGCACCGTGGTCTACGTCCACGGTGGAGGCTGGGCCAAGGAGATCGTCGCGCCGCACTGGCGACTGTGCGCCCAGATGGCCGCCGAGGCCCACACCCGCGTCCTGGTGCCGGTCTACCCCCTGGCCGGACCGGTGACGGCATCGAACCGTGGAACGGCGGCGAGCGTGGTGTCCGGGGTGGCCGACCTGGTGCGGGACGAGCTCGCCGAGCACGACCCGGTGTGTCTCGCCGGTGACAGCGCGGGGGGCCAGATCGCGCTTTCCGCGGTCATGGAGCTGCGGGATCGGGGTGTCCCCCCGCTTCCCGCGACGATCCTGATCTCCCCCGCACTCGACCTGGCGATGGACAACCCGGACATCGACCGGGTCCAGCCCCGTGACCCGTGGCTCGCCCGTGAGGGTCTGCGGGTGTTCATCGACGCCTGGCGGGTCGACCTGCCCCTGGACGACCCGCGGGTGAGCCCGCTGTGCGGGGACTTCACCGGTGTGGGTCCCCTGACGGTCTTCGCCGCCACCCGCGACATCGTCCTGCCGGACGTGCGCCTCGGGGTGGAGCGGGCTCGCGCCGCCGGCGTCGACGTCACCTATGTCGAGGAGAAGGACCTACTGCACGTGCACCCGCTGCAACCCACCCCCGAGGGCCGGGCCGCGCGGGAGACGATCGTGGGGATCGTGCGTTCGGCCGTGGGTTAGGAGCGATCGCGCCAGCGGTCTAGAAGCCGAGTCTCCCGAGCATCTTGGGGTCGCGCTGCCACTCCTTGAGGACCTTGACATGCAGGTCCAGGTACACCCTGGTCCCGAGCAGCTCCTCGATCCCCGCCCTGGCCCGGGTGCCCACCTCACGCATGCCCGAGCCACCCTTGCCCAGGACGATCGCCTTCTGGCTCTGCCGCTCGACGTAGACGGTCGCGTGGACGTCCACCATGTCATCACGTCCCTCTCGCGGCAGCACCTCCTCGATCGACACGGCGATCGAGTGGGGCAGTTCGTCGCGGACGCCCTCGAGTGCGGCCTCGCGGATGAGCTCGGACATCCTGGTCTCGTCGGACTCCTCGGTGATCACGTCCTCGGGGTAGAACCGCGGTCCCTCGGGGAGCAGGGAGGCGATCACGTCCGCCACCACGTCCACCTGCTCACCGGACGCGGCGGAGACCGGGACGACCTCGGCCTCCGGCCCGAGGAGCGTGGACACCGCGACCAACTGCTCCATGACCTTCTGCTTGGAGACTGTGTCGATCTTCGTGACCAGACCCAGGATCGGGGTCGTGGGACAGAGCTTGCGTACCTGCTCGAGGATCCAGCGGTCCCCGGGGCCGATCCGCTCCCCCGCCGGGATGCACAGCCCGATGAGGTCGACGTCGGAGTAGGTGTCCTCCACCAGGGCGTTCAGCCGCTCGCCCAACAGGGTGCGCGGTCTGTGCAGCCCCGGTGTGTCCACCAGGATGATCTGGGCGTCGGGCCGGTGGACCAGCCCACGGATCGCGTGGCGCGTGGTCTGGGGGCGGGAGGAGGTGATCGCGATCTTCTCGCCCACCAACGCGTTGGTGAGGGTGGACTTGCCGGTGTTCGGCCGACCGACGAAGCTGACGAATCCGCTCCGGAAGCCCTCTGGGGTGGTCATCGGTTCTCCTCGTCGTCGTTCTCGTCTGCGTCGTCACCGGCGGCCGGGTCGAGCTTCTCGGCCACCACGGTGATCACCCTGACCCGGCCGCGACGGTCGTGACCGCCCTCGGCGCGCAGGTCCAGGCCGACGGAGACCACGTGCGCTCCCGGTAGGGGGACGCGGCCGAGCTCGAGCGCCATCAGGCCCCCGATGGTCTCGACCTCCTCGGTCACCTCGTCCGCGAACTCCACGTCGAACAGCTCGGCGACCTCGTCCAGACCGAGCCGGGCCGACAGCCGGTACCGACCGTCCTCCAACTCCTCGACGGGGGGCACCTCGGTGGTGTCGTACTCGTCCACGATCTCACCGACGATCTCCTCGAGGATGTCCTCGATCGACACCAGTCCGGCGGTCCCGCCGTACTCGTCGACCAGGATCGCCAGGTGGTTGTGGTCCCGCTGCATCTCCGACAGGAGGTCGTCGATCCTCTTGGCGTCCGGAACGAACACCGCGGGACGCATCACCTCCGAGACCGGAGCCGCGCGTCCGTCGGGGTCGTCGAGTCGCGCCACGATGTCGCGGAGGTAGATCACCCCCACCACGTCGTCGGAGTTGTCACCGTCCACCACGGGGATCCGGGAGTACCCCGACTTGACGGCGAGCCGGGCGGCCTGACCGACCGTCTTGGACGATTCGATCCACACCATCTCCGTCCGCGGGGTCATGACCTCGCGCGCGGTGGTGTCCCCGAGCTCGAACACCGACTGGATCATGCGCGATTCGTCGTCGGCCACGACGCCGCGCTCTCGGGCCATGTCCACGATCTCGAGCAGTTCGATCTCGGTGGCGAACGGCCCGTTGCGGAATCCCCGGCCCGGGGTGACGGCGTTGCCGACACCCACCAGAAGGCTGGCGACGGGGCCCAGGACCATTCCGAGCACCCACATCGGGGTCGAGGCCCCCAGGGCGAGCGAGTACGCGTGCTGGCGTCCCAGCGTGCGGGGGCCGACGCCGGCCACGACATACGCCGCGATGGTCATCACCGCGATCACACCGACCAGCGCCCAGGCCGTGGACTCGATGAGTTCGGCAGACACGACGGTGAGGAGCACGACGCCGGAGATCAGGCTCAACAGATGCAGCAGCACCGTGACATTGATGTAGCGCGGACGGGTGAGCAGCATCCGGGAGAGCCTCGCGGCCCCGTAGCGGGACTCCTTGGCCATCTCCTCGACCCGGGCCACCGACACGGTGCTCAGCGCCGCGTCGAGGGCGGCGAAGACGCCGGCGAGCAGGATGAGCAGTGCAGCCGCGACAGCGGTGAGGATGATCTGGTCCACGGGTCAGGCGTCCGCGCGCGGGGCGTCGTCCTGCGAGGCGTCCCGGTGGTCGTACCACTCGCCCAACAGCTCGTTCTGCAGGCCGAACATCTCCCGCTCCTCGGCCGGCTCGGCGTGGTCGTACCCGAGCAGGTGCAGGCACCCGTGCACGGTCAGCAGCGCGAGCTCGTGCGCGAGCGGATGCCCGGAGCTGGCGGCCTGGTCGGCGGCGAACGCCGGACACAACACGATGTCCCCGAGCATCGCCGGCCCGGGGTCGGGCAGGTCGGGGCGCCCGCCCGGGGAGAGCTCGTCCATGGGGAAGCTCATGACGTCGGTGGGACCCGGGAGGTTCATCCACGTCACGTGGAGATCGGCCATGGTGTCCTTGTCCACGAGCGTGACCGACAGTTCGGCGGCCGGGTGCACGTCCATCCGGGCGATCACGAACGCGGCGACGTCGATGAGCTCTGCCTCGTCGACCTCCACCCCCGACTCGTTGGCGACCTCGATGCTCATCTGCGGCGGTGCTCCCTGTTCCTGTGTCCGGTCGTGGGGTCCTCGCCCCGTTCGAGGCGCTCCTCGTGCTTGGCGTAGGCGTCGACGATCCGGGCCACCAGCGCGTGCCGCACGACGTCGGCGGAGGTGAGCTCGGAGAAGTGGATGTCGGGGACCCCCTTGAGGATGTCGCGCACCACCTTGAGGCCGGAACGCTGCCCGCCCGGGAGGTCGATCTGGGTGATGTCCCCCGTCACCACGATCTTCGAGCCGAACCCGAGGCGCGTGAGGAACATCTTCATCTGCTCGGGGGTGGTGTTCTGCGCCTCGTCGAGGATGATGAACGCGTCGTTGAGGGTGCGCCCGCGCATGTAGGCCAGCGGTGCCACCTCGATCACCCCCGCGGCCATGAGCTTGGGGATCGCCTCGGGGTCCATCATGTCGTGGAGCGAGTCGTACAGCGGCCGGAGGTACGGGTCGATCTTCTCGTGCAGCGTGCCGGGCAGATAGCCGAGCCGCTCACCGGCCTCGACCGCCGGGCGGGTGAGGATGATGCGGCTGACGTCCTTGGCCCGCAGCGCGGCGACCGCTTTGGCCATGGCGAGGTAGGT
>NZ_JAALDW010000277.1:0-366 GCF_014145055.1 Dietzia sp. DQ11-38-2 | reverse complement strand
TCCCCGCCGGTCCGAGCCCGAACACCACGGTGTGGTCGTCGATCGCGTCGACGTACCGCTTCTGCCCCACCGTCTTGGGGCGGATCATCCCCCCGCGACGGGACAGCACGTCGGTGCCCAACACCTCCTCGGGGGTCAACGGACCCGAATCGGCGAGGATCTCCACCGAGCGCCGCACCGACGCCGGGGTGATCTCGACCCCCCTCCCGGCCTGCCGCAGCAGGTCCGAGACCACGCGGGAGGCCTGGTCGACGGCGCCGGGCTCGCCCGACAGGGTCATGGTGCCGCCGCGCACGTGGAGGTCCGCGTCGAGCAGCTCCTCGAGCGCCCGGAGGTTGGCGTCCGCGGCGCCCAGCACCGCCATCG
>NZ_JAALDW010000276.1:3028-8760 GCF_014145055.1 Dietzia sp. DQ11-38-2 | reverse complement strand
TCCCGCCGCTTCACCGACCGCCGGATCCAGCAGATCCTGGGCTATCCGGCGGTCTTCCTGGGATCCTCGCCGTACCTGGCCCCGTCGATCTATCACCTGATGAGCCACCTCGACCTCACCGACGGCGTGCTGTACCCCCGCGGTGGGTTCACCGAGGTGATCGCCGCCGTCCGGCGGGTGGCCGAGGCGCAGGGGGTGCGCATCCACACCGGCACCCGGGCCGTCGAACTGACCACCTCCGTCGACGGCGGGGCTCACGGCGGCCCCACCCGCGCACGGGTGACCGGTGTCCGGGTGCGCGACCGCGCCGGTGACGAGCGGACCCTGCCCGCCGGGCTCGTGGTGGGCGCCGCCGACCTGCACCACCTCGAGACCCGGTGGCTCCCGGAGGAGCTTCGCACCTACCCGCAGTCCTACTGGGACTCCAAGACGCCGGGGCCCGGCGCGCTGCTCATGCTGCTGGGCGTGAAGGGTGAGCTGCCGCAGCTGTCGCACCACACCCTGCTGTTCACCGACCGCTGGGAGGAGGGTTTCGACGCGATCTTCGGCGCCTCCACCCACATCCCCGACCCGGCTTCGCTCTACGTCTGCCGCCCCAGCGCGACCGACGACCCCGACGCCGGCATCGCCCCCGCAGGGCACGAGAACCTCTTCGTCCTGGTCCCCATCCCCGCCGACCCCGGTCTCGGGCACGGGGGCGTCGACGGCGCCGGTGACGCGACCATCGAGGCGGCCGCCGACCGGGCTATCGCCCAGATCGCCGACTGGACCGGGATCCCCGACCTGGCGGAGCGCGTGGTGGTCCGTCGCACCATCGCGCCGGCCGATCTGGAACAGGATCTGGGGGCGTGGCGCGGCACCGCCCTCGGGCCCGCCCATACGCTGGCCCAGAGCGCGTTCTTCCGGACCCGAAACGTCTCCCGGCACGTCGACGGTCTCTACTACGCGGGGGCGTCCACCATTCCCGGGATCGGGTTGCCCATGTGCCTGATCAGCGCCGAGCTGGTGCTCAAACACGTCCGGGGAGACACGGGCACGGCGCCGGTGCCCGAGCCCGGCGGGGGCACGGTGTTCGACAGGGCGGTAGGAGACAGGGTGGTGTTCGACAGGTGATCGGGCTGGCCTATCTCCTGGTTCAGGTGGTTTCGTTCACCGGAATCCTGGTGATCGACCACCGCTGGAAGCTGGCGGCGTTCCGTGCGCCCGCCGCCGCGGCGCTCGCCGTCACCGCCTCCGTGGCGCTGCTGCTCACGTGGGACGTCCTCGGGGTGCGCAGCGGGGTGTTCTTTCGCGGCCAGACCGACTTCATGACCGGTCTGCTGGTGGCCCCCGAGATCCCGGTCGAGGAGGTCGTGTTCCTGGCGTTCCTGTCCCACCTCGCGTTGGTGTGCGCGACGGGGGTCTCCCGTGCCGTCGAGCACGCGGCCGCGTCCCGGGCGTCCCGGACGGCCCGGTCCTCCCAGACGGCCCGGGCGACAGGGGAACGCCCGTGACCAGCCTCTACACGACCCTCAACCTCACCATGTCCATCCCCGTGGTGGCCGTGGCCCTCCTCGCGGCCTGGCGCCTGCGTGGGCAGGCCCGACGCCGGTGGCTGATCGGGGTCGCCGGCGCGTTCGTCATTCTCATGATCCTCACCGCGGTGTTCGACAACATCATGATCTCGGCCGGGCTCGTGGCGTACGACGACGAGCTCACCAGCGGCATCCGGCTGGGCGTGGCGCCCATCGAGGACTTCGCCTACGCCGTGGCCGCGGCGGTGTTCGTGCCGTCGGTGTGGGCGCTGCTCACCGAGTCGCCGCGCGTCGGGGCCGGGGTCGGGAACCCGACGGTGTCGGGCAGGGGTGACGCGCTGCTGGCACGCGGTCCGGGGCACGACGACGACGAGGTCCGCACCCCCGAGCGGTCCGCGTCACCCGGTCTGCTCTCCACGCTGTTCTGGTCGTCCCGGCCGGTGTCGTGGATCAACACCGCCGCGCCGTTCGCCCTGGCGTACTTCCTGGCCACAGGGGGGTTCGACCTCGTCGGCGTCATCGGCACGGTCTTCTTCCTGGTGCCCTACAACCTGGCGATGTACGGGATCAACGACGTGTTCGACTACGAGTCGGACCTGCGCAACCCGCGCAAGGGCGGCGTCGAGGGATCGGTGCTGGAACGCTCCCGTCACACCGCCACCCTCGTGGCCTCCGCGGTGACCACGGTGCCGTTCCTTCTCTACCTCGTGCTGGTGGGATCGCTGGAGTCGTCCCTGTGGCTCGCCGCGAGCGCCTTCGCCGTGATCGCCTACAGCGCCAGGGGACTGCGGTTCAAGGAGATCCCGTTCCTCGACTCGGTGACCTCCGCCTTCCACTTCGTCTCCCCGGCGATCGTCGGCTGGACCATCGCGGGTGCCGAGCTGACCGGGGGAGTGTGGGCCTGCCTGGTGGCCTTCATGTTGTGGGGCGCCGCCTCGCAGGCCTTCGGCGCCGTCCAGGACGTCCGCTTCGACCGCGAGGCGGACCTGAAGTCCGTCGCCACCGTGCTCGGGGCCCGTGCCGCGGTGTGGTTCGCGCTGGCCTGCTACGCCGCCGCGGTGATCGTCCTGCTGGTGGCGGCGCCGTGGCCCGCGTCCGGGGTCGCCTTCGCGATCCTGCCGTACCTGGCCACCGTCGCGGCCTATGTCGGAGTGACCGACGCCGACGCCGAGCGCACCAACGAGGGCTGGAAGCGCTTCCTGGTGCTCAACATGCTGGCGGGATTCTGCGTCACGCAGATCATCCTGTGGTCGGTGCTCGTCTGGTCCTGACGCGCCCTGCGGGCGACTCAGCGCCGCAGGCGCTCCGGCCGACTCAGCGCCGCAGGCGCTCTATCCAGCGCTGAGAGGGCGGCGAGGTGCGCCAGTTGCGCGCGATCGTCCGGAACGCACGGGAGAAGCGTCGGCGCATCGCGGCCGGATCGTCGAACGGACGCGCGGAGATGCCCACGGTCAGCGACCTGTCCACCCGCAGCCGGTCGTCGGCGCCGAACTGGAACGACAGGTCGATGTCGTCGTGCAGTTCCGGGTCCGACCGGTCGACTCCCTCGCGGACGCGCTCCCAGGCCGTGCGACGCATCGCCAGATTGGACCCGAACAGCACAGGATGGGCCACCGCGGCGCCGACGGAGAAGAAGTAGGCGTCCATGTAGAGCAGCTGCGCGGCGCGGGCCCGCCACCCGCCCAGTCCGATGAACTCGCCGGGGCCCGAGAGCGCCACGAGACCCGGGTCCTCGGCGAACGCGCTCTCGATCCGCTGCATCCAGTCCGGGCCCGGGCGGGAGTCCGCGTCCAGGCGGGCGATCACGTCGCCCGAGGCCCGGTCGTAGCCGGCGGCGGCGGCCGAGGGGATACCCCGGACCGGCTCGGTCACCACGCGCGCGCCGGCCTCGCGGGCGACGTCCGCACTCGTGTCGGAGCATCCGTTGTCCACCACGACGATCTCGTCCGGCGGCCTCGTCTGGCCGTGCAGGGCCGCGAGGCACCCGGCGAGCTCGTGGGCGTCGTCGAGGACGGGGACGACCACGGAGATGCGCATGCCCCACATCCTGCCAGCGGGGCCTCGACCCCGCTCCACCGGGCGATTTGTGCCCCGTTCGAGCCTGTGTGTAATCTGCTAGAGGCTTTCACCCCGAGCCGCGGAGCGCTTCGCGACCCAGGGTGGCCGGCCCCCTTAGCTCAGTCGGCAGAGCGTTTCCATGGTAAGGAAAAGGTCGACGGTTCGATTCCGTCAGGGGGCTCGCACTGTGCGGGGCGGCCCGATCGCCCGACTGGCAGCGCATGCCGGTGTAGCTCAGCTGGTTAGAGCGCACGACTCATAATCGTGAGGTCGGGGGATCGAGTCCCCCCACCGGTACCGATCAGGATCACGAAGGCCGCCCACGTGTCGTGGGCGGCCTTCGTCGTGTCCACGATCCCTACCGTGCGGCGGCCTCCAACTCCGCCGCGGCCTCCCGGCGGCGACGACGACGGTGCCGGGTGTGCTGGATGATGCTCGCCGCCACGGCCACGGCCAGCAGGCCGTAGAGCGCGAGGGTGATGTTCGACGAGACCAGGATCGACACGTCGCCCTCGGACTGTGCCAGCGACCGACGCAGCTCGAGCTCGGCCAGCGGGCCGAGGATCGCGGCGATCAGGACCGGGGCCAGCGGGATCGAGAACCGGCGCATGACGAATCCCAGGATGCCGATCGCGATCACCATCCACAGGTCCAGCGTCGAGGAGGAGATCGCGTAGGTGCCGAGCATCGCGATCACCGTCACGCCGGCGTACAGGTAGTGGCGGGGGATCAGCAGCAGCTTCGCCCAGACGGCCGCGAACGGCAGGTTGATGACCAGCAGGATGATCAGGCCGACGAACAGGCTGGCGAGCAGCGGCCACACCAGCGCGGCACTCGTCTCGAAGAGCATGGGGCCGGGCTGCATCCCGTACTGCTGGAACGCGGCCAGCATCATGGCGGCCGTCGCCGAGGTCGGCAGGCCCAGGACGAGCAGCGCGCCCATCGCGCTGCCGGCGGTGGCGTTGCCCGCGGCCTCGGGAGCGGCGACGCCCTGGAGCGCGCCGCGGGTGCCGAAGTCGGGGTCGTGCCGCCGCGCGGCCAGGGCCTTCTCGGTGCCGTAGGCGAGGAACGTCGGGACCTCGGACCCGCCGACCGGGATCGTGCCGAAGGGCAGGCCGAACGCGGTGCCCCGGAGGAACGCCGGCCAGATTCTGCGCATCTCCTTGCGGGTCGGGAACGGGGAGCCCTCGGTGGCCACCGGACCGCCGACGGTCGCCTCACGGCGGATCCGCGACGCCTGGTGCAGGACCTCGCCGAGGGCCAGCAGTCCCACGGTGATCACGATGATCGAGATGCCCTCGAACAGTGACGGGGTGTCCAGGGTGAAGCGCTGGGTGCCGGTCATCGAGTCGGTGCCGACCAGGGCGAGCGCGAGCCCCAGGCCGAGCGCGGCCAGTCCCCTCACGACGGACTCGGCGACGACGGCCGAGATGGCGACGAAGGCGAACACCGCGAGGGCGAAGTACTCGGGTGACGAGAACGCCCGGGCGAGGACGATCAGGTAGGGGGAGAACATCACGACGCACGCGCACGCGATCATGCCGCCGGTGAAGGCGCCGATCGCCGAGATCCCCAGGGCCTTGGCCGCCCGGCCGCTCATGGCCATCCGGTGCCCTTCGAACGTCGTGGCTATGGCCGACGAGTTGCCGGGTGTGTTGAGCAGGATCCCGGAGGTCGAGTCACCGAACAGTCCGCCGAAGTAGATGCTGGCGAACATGATGAAGGCGCCGGTCGGGTCGAGCGTGAAGGTGACCGGCAGGAGCAGGGCGACCGCCATCGCGGAGCCGAGTCCCGGAAGGACGCCGACCGCGGTGCCGAGGAGGGCACCGATCAGCAGGAGGGTGAGGTTCATCGGGGTGAGCACCCCGGCGATGCCGTCACCCAGCAGGCTCAGTTGCTCCACGGCACGACTCCTTCCAGGATTCCGGCGGGCAGCCCCAGGCCGAGCCCGGCCGAGAAGGCGATCTGGATGACGGAGGCGAAGATCACCGAGACCGCGATGTCGAAGACCGGTCGCCTGCTCCCCAGTGCGCGGCTGACGATCCAGAACAGCGCGCTGGAGGTGATCAACCAGCCGACGGGCTGGAGGAGGATCGCGAACCCGACGAGGCCGGCGATCACGATCCCGGTGGTGCGGTAGTCGACGGGCACGTAGTCCGA
>NZ_JAALDW010000276.1:0-3004 GCF_014145055.1 Dietzia sp. DQ11-38-2 | reverse complement strand
TCAGCCGCGGGCGCGGTGGTGGTGGGGGAGTCGACGGGATCGTCGATCGAGGCCAGGTCCTCGAGCATGTCGGTGGACAGCTGGCCCATGGTCGAGGTGGCCGCGGTGTGCCGGGGGGTGCGGATGACGTTGATCGCCAGCAGTCCGCCGGTCAGGATCAGGAAGCCGGCCACCAGGCCGGGGAAGAACCGCGGCCCGGGTGCTCCCACTCCCTCGGGGACGTCCATGGTGATGGTCTGCACGATCATGAACGCGGCGATCGCGAGGACGCCCGCGGCGAACCCGAGCTCGGTCCGCTGACGCCACCAGCGGCGACGGTCGGTGGGCGGGGCGGCCGGGGCCGACGGGGCCGTCGTTCCCCCCGCGCTCGCCTGGTCGGTTACGAGTGTCATTGTCCCAACTCCCTGATGATGTCTTCGGTCGTGGCGATCTCCGCGTCGAGGAACCGGGCGAACTCGTCACCTGCCATGAACTCGTCGGTCCAGTTGTTGCGCTCGAGGGTGTCGCGCCATTCCCCGGTCTCGCGCATCTCCGCGATGATCGCGATGAGCTCGTCCCTGACCTCGTCAGGGATGCCCGGTGGGGCGACCAGCCCGCGCCAGTTCGACATGGACACGTCCACGCCCTGCTCGATGAAGGTCGGGGTGGACAGCTCCGCGACCGGGGTCGCCGACGAGACCCCGAGCGCGCGGAGCTCGCCCGCCTCGATCTGGGCGTCGAAGTCGTTGGCTCCGGAGATCGCGCCGACCGCGGACCCGCTGATCATCGACCTCACGACCTCGCCGCCCCCGGAGTAGGCGATGTAGTTGATATGGGCCGGGTCGATCCCGGCGGCCTCGGCGAGCATGCCCGTGAGCAGATGGTCGATGCTCCCGAGCGATCCGCCCGCGATCGCCATCCCCGGATGCTCCCGCCACGCCGCCAGGAACTCCTCGAGCGTCTGATACGGGGAGTCCGCGGGGACCACCAGCACGTTGTAGTCGTCGGCCAGCCGGGCGATCGGCGTCGTGTCCTCGAGCGTGGCGTCGGAATCCTGCAGGATCACCCCACCCACCATCACTCCGCCGGTGACCAGCAGGGAATCGGTACGCCCGGCGAGCTGGACGAACTGGGTCAGCCCGATGGTGCCGGCCGCGCCCGGGACGTTGCGGACCCGCACCGCGTTGACGATCCCGTTGGTCATGAGGGCCTGCTGGGCTTCTCTGCCGAACGTGTCCCATCCGCCGCCGGGGGCGGCCGGTGCGATGATGGCCAGTTGGGTCCGGGGGTTGTCACCGCCTCCGGAGCGGCTGGCGTCGGTCGCCGCGGCCGTGGTGAGCCCGACAGCGAGTACCGCGGTCAGGATGCGGGCAAGGGGGTGTCGCATCAACGGTCCTTCCAGATGTCCGGCGGCGTGAGTGCCACCGGGGTATGGGCTGAGCATGGATCGGCGACGTGTGATGTGGGGCACAACTAGTCTTTGTGCTCATTGATGCTCACGAACGAGGAGAGGAGCGGGGTGGCGCGATACTCGGAGTGGCTGCTCGAGCGGCGGTTCCGCCTCGTCGTGGTGGTGGTGATCCAGTTCGCGGTGGTGGTGACCTGCGTGGGACTGACGGCCTATGCCGCCGCCCGGGTCCAGGAGCGGCAGGTTCGCGAGGCCACGACCGAGCGGGTCCTCGCGGTCGCGCGCAGCCTCGCGGAGCTCGACCAGGTGCGGGACGCCATCGGGAGCGGGGACGCGGAGCAGGAGCTGCAACCGCTGACCGAGCTGATCCAGCAGGCGTCCGGGGTCGACTACGTGGTGATCAGCGACGCGCGAGGGATCCGGATCACCCACCCTGTGCCCGCGGAACGCGGCCGGCCGGTCTCGACCGACCCGTCGGACGTGCTGGCGGGGGCCACCTTCGTCGGCACCGAGGAGGGGACCCTCGGTCCGACACTGCGCGCCAAGGTGCCGGTGTACCGCGGCGGGCTCGTCGTGGGTGCGGCATCGGTGGGGGTCCTGGAATCGGAGATCGCCGCCGACCTGCGGTCCAGTCTCACGGCCATGGCGCCGTGGGTGCTGCTGGCGGTGCTGGTCGGACTGACCGGCGCCGCCGGTGTCTCCGCGGCGATCGGCGGCCGGGTCCGCAGGCTGGAGGCGGAGAACGCCGAACTGGGAGAGCAGCGACGATTGTCCAGGGCGCTCCGCGAACAGACACACGAGTTCCGGACCCGGATCCACGCGGTGTACGGGCTCGTCGAGAGCGGCGAGTCCGACGCGGCGCTCGACTATCTGGCGGAGCTCGCCCCGGTCACCGGCGCGGGTACCCGCGACGGAGGTGTCGAGGACCCGCGCCTGCGCGCGGTGTTGGGTGAGATGGCCGCGGAGTACCGGTCGCGGGGAGGTCGGCTGGAGATCGACCCCCTGACCTCGACGAGTTCGGGTGAGCTCGGGGCGGACGACGTCTCGCTGATCGCGAATCTGGTGATCAACGCAATCGAGGCCGCGGGTCCCGGGGGCCACGTCCACGTTCTGGTGCTGGCGGACGAGTTCGGCACCGAGGTCGCCGTGGGTGATGACGGGCCGGGGTTGGACCCCGAGGCGCTGCCGATGATGATGGAGCATGGGTACTCCACCAAGGCCCCGGGTGCCGGGCACGCGACCCGCGGCGTCGGCCTGGCGGTGGTCTGGCAGATCGTGCGGGATCGTGACGGTGAGATCGAAGTGGGCAGATCCCCGGCCGGCGGGGCGCTGGTCACCGCGCGGTTGCGGAGGAGACGATGACGGGCGAGGGACAGGGCGGCCGCGCCATCCGGACCCTGATCGTCGATGACGACCCCGTGGCGCGGCGCCTGCACAGTCGCCACGTGGAGGGGGTCGCGGGCTTCACCGTGGTCGCCGCGGTGGGCGACGGGCAGGCGGCGGTGGGGTGGGTGGCCGGTGGCGGGATCGACCTGGTGCTGCTCGACATCGGGTTGCCGGGGTTCAGCGGTATCGAGGTGTTGCACCGGATCAGGACCATCTCCCGCCGCCGGATCA
>NZ_JAALDW010000275.1:1779-4777 GCF_014145055.1 Dietzia sp. DQ11-38-2 | reverse complement strand
GCGGGCTCCGCCGGAGCGGGCGGGGCGCTGGGTTGGGGAACGGCCTGCTGGGTGCCCGCGGTGCCCCCCGTCGTGCCGGTTCCCGACCCCCCGGCGGACTCCCACTGGGACGCGCCGGCCTGTCCGCCGATGTACCCCGGGGTCGGGAAGCTCTCCCACTCCGTGCCGGACAGGGCGCCGTCCATCGCGGACTTCCAGATGTCCGCGGGCAGTCCGGACCCGTACATCGTGCCGCCCCACGCGTTGAGCAGGGGCTGGTTGTCGTCGGTCCCCACCCACACCGCGGTGGCGATGGACGGGGTGTACCCCACGAACCACGCGTCCTTGTTGTAGCCGGTGTCGCCGAGCTGGGTGGTGCCGGACTTGGCCGCGGAGGGGCGGCCACCGGCCAGCGAGTGGCCGTTGGAGTAGGCGGCGATCGGTTCCATCGCGGAGGTGAGGTTGTTGGCCACGTCGGCGTCCACCACCCGCTCCCCCTCGGGCTCCGAGTTGTCCAGGAGGACCTCGCCGTCGGCCGTCTCGACCTTCTCGATGAAGTGGGTGGGCCGGTGGACCCCCTCGGCCGCGAACGTGGCCAGGCCCGTGGCCATGTCGCGCACCCGGATCGGGTACTGGCCCAGGATCAGGCCGTCATAGGGGTCCTCGCCCTGCTCGGTGAGCGTCTCCCACGGCAGTCCGGGGATCTCCTTGGCGACGCCCGCGCGGTGGGCCATGTCCCGGACGTCGTTGGCCCCGTTCTCCAGCATCCGCTGCAGGCGGATGAACGAGGTGTTGAGGGACATCTTGAGCGCCAGGGACACCGAGCACGACCCGCAGGACTGGCCGTCGACGTTGGTGACGGTGACGTTGCCGGTGGTCACCGGCGCCGAGGAGATCTGGGTGCCCAGACCGATGCCCTGCTCGAGGGCGGCCGCCACGCCGAAGATCTTGAAGGTCGAGCCGGTCTGCAACGGGGCGTTGGCGTAATCCCAGCCCTCGGCGTCCTCTCCGCCGTAGTAGCCGATCACGCCGCCCGTGCGGGGGTCGATCGAGACCACCGCGGTGCGGTTCTCCGGCCGCTCGCCCTGCATGTTGCTGCGGGCGGCCTGGACCACCGCCTCCTGGGTCGCGGGGTCGATGGTGGTGGTGATCCTGAGCCCGCGGGTGTTGAGCATCTGCTCGTCGAGGCCGGCCATCGCCAGTTCGGCCAACACCTGGCGCCGGATGGCCCCGTTGGTGGGGTCGCCCACGTTCTGGTCCACCGCCTGGGGATCCTCGACGACCTGGGGGAACACCGCCGCGCCACGCTGCTGGGCGTCGATGGCTCCCATGTCCCGCATGCCGTCCATCACGTAGTTCCAGCGGTTCTCGGAGGCCACGGCGTTGTTGAGCGGATCCAGGGCGGAGGGGGACTGGATGACGCCGGCGAGCAGCGCGCCCTCCTCGATGGTGAGGTTCTCGACCGGCTTGTTGAAGTACGCGGTGGAGGCGGCGGCGATCCCGTAGGCCCCGCGGCCGAAATAGATGGTGTTGAGGTAGGCCCCGAGGATCTGGTCCTTGGACCACTCGTTGGTCATCTTGGCCGCGATGATGATCTCCTTGGCCTTGCGCTCGTAGGTGGGAGCGTCACCGACCATGGTGTTCTTGACGTACTGCTGGGTGATGGTCGAACCACCGCCGGCGCTGGACTCACCGGTGATCTGCCCGATCACCGCGCGCCCGATGCCCGTGGGGTCGTACCCCTCGTTGGTGTAGAAGCTGCGGTCCTCCGCGGCGATCACGGCGTTGCGCACGTGCACGGGGATCGCGTCGACCTCCACCAGGGTCCGGTTGCCCTCCGGTGGGACGATGCGTCCGATCATGGTCGAGCCGTCGTTGGTGTAGATCTCGGAGATCTGGTTGGTGGCCACGCTGCCCGGGCGGGGGATCTCGGTGCGGTTGTAGACCACCCCGACGATCACGAGCGGGATCACCAGGAGGACGACGACGACGAGGATCAGCGTCGTCCAGGCCGGGTGGCGTCGAAACCAGCCGCGCCGGTGCGCGGAGTCGTCCCGACCCCCGTCGGATCCCCCACGCGTCCTGTCACTCTGCGACATCTTCCACCCTCCTGCGAACAGCTACGACCGGCACGGGCGACCCCCGCTGACGGTGCATCGGGGTCCATTGTGTACGAAATCGCGCTCCGCCCGGAATCCAGTGCACCCGGGCACGGCACCTTGCGGTGCTCACGGAGGGCGAGCTGCGGTGTCGGCGGTGGGCGATCAGCGGTGTCGGCGTAGGTCCCTCGCGGCCCGGCGCACGCGCCTGCCCTCGCCCGAGGCGAGACCCACCTCATAGGATTCGATCAGGTGGTTCCACGAGCAACTGCGGCACACCTCCACCACGTGGACGGTGAACGCGTCGTGGGTCAGCGCCAGCTGTTTGATCTCATCCGCGCTCCGGGCCGAGCCGGAGGCGGAACCCAGGTCGTCGCCGAACACCCACGACACCTCGGTGAGGTTCTCCTTGCGGCACACCGGGCACACGGTCTCGGTCTCCACGCCGTGGAACCCGGCCGCACGCAGGAGATAGACGTCCGCGTCGCACACCTCCCGCAGTGCCGAGACGCCCTCGCGGAGATCCGCCAACACCCCTCGGCGCCGCAGGGCGAAGTCCACCACCCGGCGACGCCGCAGCGCCTCTCGGCCGGTGGGGTCCTCCGGCCCCGGCGGGGGGCCGGGTCGCCGGTAGCGGGAGTCGGCCTGGTCCACGGGGGCCAGCCTACGACCCCGGCGCGGTCCCCGCGCGCGTCCGGGGTCGGAGAACCCGAGGGGGGAACAGGCCTCGGTCGAGGGCGCGACCCGGCGTACTCCGGCCCCGCGCGGACTCGACGCGTCTCGCCGATGCCGCAAACCGGTATATCGGCGCGATACATCACAGGGTGTACTCTCAGTCACCGTCGCGGAAATCCGCAGGCATGACTCGTCGACGTGAGGGGGTGGAGTGCTCGATCTGGCGATCCTCGGGCTGCTCGACG
>NZ_JAALDW010000275.1:0-1685 GCF_014145055.1 Dietzia sp. DQ11-38-2 | reverse complement strand
CTCTATCCGACCCTGCGTCGCCTCCGGCACCAGGGGGACATCGTCGAGGACGCGACGGCGGCCACCGCCACGCGTCCACCGGCCACCGCACGACGCGGTCGCAAGACCTACCGCATCACCCCCGTCGGCGAGGCGACGTTGGCCGCCCTGCTCGACTCGCCCGGCGCCTCCTCGTTCACCGACGACGGCTTCGGCGTCCACCTGGCCTTCTTCGACCGCACCCCCGGGCCCGCCCGGGTGCGGCTCCTCGAGGGCCGACGGCGCGTCCTCGAGGAGCGCCGCGAGGGCCAACGGGACGCGGCGACACGCGCCGGCCCGACCGAACTACGCTACGCCCGGCAACTCACCCTGCTGGGCCTCGAGACCAGCGAGCGCGAGCTGCGCTGGATCAACGAACTCATCCAGACAGAGAACCCATCACAAGGAGAACACCAATGACCGACCAGAAGGTGCGCGTCGCGATCGTCGGCGTCGGCAACTGCGCGTCCTCGCTCGTGCAGGGCGTCGAGTACTACAAGGACGCGGCGATCGACCAGACCGTCCCCGGGCTCATGCACGTGAAGTTCGGTGACTACCACGTCCGCGACGTCGAGTTCGTCGCCGCGTTCGACGTCGACGGCAAGAAGGTCGGGATGGACCTCGCGGAGGCGATCACCGCCTCGGAGAACAACACCCTCGCGCTCTGCGACGTGCCGCCGACCGGCATCACGGTCCAGCGCGGCCCCACCCTCGACGGCCTGGGCAAGTACTACCGTCAGACCATCGAGGAATCCGGCGCCGAGCCCGTGGACGTGGTGCAGGCCCTGCGGGACGCCGAGGTCGACGTGGTGGTCAGCTACCTGCCGGTCGGGTCCGAGGAGGCGGACAAGTTCTACGCGCAGTGCTGCATCGACGCCGGGGTCGCCTTCGTCAACGCCCTTCCCGTCTTCATCGCCTCCGACCCCGAGTGGGCCGAGAAGTTCCGTTCGGCGGGGGTCCCGATCGTCGGCGACGACATCAAGTCGCAGGTCGGCGCGACCATCACCCACCGGGTGATGGCCAAGCTGTTCGAGGACCGCGGCGTCGCGCTGGACCGGACGTACCAGCTCAACGTGGGCGGCAACATGGACTTCAAGAACATGCTCGAGCGCGAGCGACTGGAGTCCAAGAAGGTCTCCAAGACCCAGGCCGTGACCTCCAACCTCGAGGGCACCCTGGCCGGCAAGATCCACGACCGCAACGTGCACATCGGCCCCTCCGACTACGTGGAGTGGCTCGACGACCGCAAGTGGGCGTACGTTCGCCTCGAGGGACGCGCCTTCGGCGACGCCCCCATCAACCTGGAGTACAAGCTCGAGGTGTGGGACTCGCCCAACTCGGCCGGCATCATCATCGACGCCGTCCGGGCGGCCAAGATCGCCAAGGACCGCGGCATCGGCGGGCCGATCCTGCCGGCGTCGGCGTACCTCATGAAGTCCCCGCCGGAGCAGATGGCCGACGACAAGGCCCGCGCCGAACTCGAGGCCTTCATCATCGGGGCCTGACACACGCAGGAAGAACAGGAACGCATGACTCCCACCGCGACGGATCGCCCGCTCTCGACCACCGGACGTCGCCGTGTCCCGGCCGCCCTCGCATTCGCGATGGCGGCCGGAGTCGCACTCGCCGGCTGTTCGGGTACGGAGGAGGAGATCGCCGCGCCCGCC
>NZ_JAALDW010000274.1:946-1865 GCF_014145055.1 Dietzia sp. DQ11-38-2 | reverse complement strand
CCGAGGCGGGACTCGGCGGGATCATGCTCTTCGGGGTTCCGCACGACGCGGACAAGGACGCCGTCGGCAGCTGCGGCGCCGCGGCCGACGGCATCCTCAACCGGGCGCTGGCGGCCGTCCGCGAGGAGGTGGGTGACGACCTCGTGGTGATGGCCGACACCTGCCTGGACGAGTTCACCGACCACGGCCACTGCGGCGTCCTGGGTACCGATCCGCGGGGCGAACAGGTCGTCGACAACGACGCCACCCTGGCCGCATACGCCGAACTCGCCGTGGCGCAGGCCGCCGCGGGAGCCCATGTGGTGGGGCCGAGCGGGATGATGGACGGTCAGATCGTCGCCATCCGCGAGGCGCTGGACCGCGAGGGCTTCCACGACGTGGCCGTGTTGGCGTACAGCGCCAAGTACGCGAGCGCGTTCTACGGGCCGTTCCGTGAGGCCGTCGGATCCTCGCTGCGCGGTGACCGGCGTACCTATCAGCAGGACCCCGCCAACCTGCGCGAGTCCCTGCGGGAGGTCCGCCTGGACCTGGACGAGGGCGCCGACATGGTCATGGTCAAGCCGGCGATGAGCTATCTCGACGTGCTGCGCCAGACCGCCGAGCTCTCGGACGTCCCCGTCGCCGCCTATCAGGTCTCCGGGGAGTACGCGATGATCTCCGCCGCCGCCGAGCGGGGGTGGATCGATCACGACCCGGCGGTGATGGAGTCGTTGACCTCCATCCGTCGGGCCGGAGCGGACATCGTCCTGACCTACTGGGCGCTGCACGCCGCACGCCTCCTCGCCGACGGGTGGGGCCAGCGGTGACGGGCAGCGGGCCGTGGCGTCCACCCGAACGCACCGACGGGCCCTCCGAGCGCGCCGACGGTCGACCGGAGAGCCCCGCCGGGCCGGTGCCCGACGACGTTCACTCCGCGTGG
>NZ_JAALDW010000274.1:0-921 GCF_014145055.1 Dietzia sp. DQ11-38-2 | reverse complement strand
CGCGACCGCTTTCGCACTCGTGGGGATGCTGCTCAACGCCGCCACCACGCGCTTCGGTGACCTCCCCCCGGCCACGCGTGACGCCTTCCGCGACGCGGTCGAGACCACTGGGACCGCGGACATCTCCATCGAGGCGTTGTTCGGGTTCGCGCGGGGCGTGGGTGCCGTACTGGCGATGGTCGCGGCCGTGGTGACCGTGTGGCTGGCCTTCCGCTTGCGGGCGGGGAAGGGCTGGGCCCGGACGATGCTGGACATCGTCGCGGTATTCCTCGTGGTGGACGCGGTCTCGGTGGTGATCGGCGTGTTCGGCGGGGTCGCGGTCGCGGGGGAGCGGGGCGAGATCGTCACCTTCCTGGTGATCTCGCTGCAGATTCTCGCGGGACTGTGCGCCGCGACCGCCGTGTGGCGCCAGCACACCGCCGAGGCGATGAAGTTCACGACCGGCGGCGGTGCGCGTGCCGGCGAGTGAACCCGAACGGCCGGGGTCCGAACCCGAGGGGCCCATCCTGTACGCCGAGGACGGGTGGAGTTGGGCCTGGATCTTCGCCGCGCCACTGTTCTGCGCGGGCGCCGCGGCGTTCGAACTGGTCACCGGTGCGCCCGTCCACTGGCTCATGCTCACGGTCTGTGCGATCGCCTCGGCGATGTGCCACGGGGTGATGATCGCCGCCACCCGCGTCCACGGTCGCGTCCGACTCACCCCGACCGTGTACATCCAGGGAACCGAGGAGCTCGAGCTGGCCCGCGTGGAGGAGGTGCTCCCGCTGCCCGGTGACGGCCGCCCCGAGGCCTCATGGGAGACCGCCCGCACGCTCGGGGAGCTGCGGGAGGTCCCGCGCCGACGGCGCTCCGTGGGCCTGCGCCTGGACACCGGTGCCGAAGTGCGGGCCTGGACCCGTGATCCGGTCGCCCTGCACGCCG
>NZ_JAALDW010000273.1:0-3685 GCF_014145055.1 Dietzia sp. DQ11-38-2 | reverse complement strand
GGCGTCCGACCGACGGCGGACCGACTGGTGAAAGCCCACCGCCAGCAGGTGCATCTGCAGGTACACCTCGCGCGTCATGCGGACGAGTGCGGCCGAGGTGAACTCGGGGAAGCTCAGATCCGTCAACAGCGGGCCGGCGTAGTCGTCGCGGGGGCCCTGACCGGTCGTGTCCTCCGGTGCCGGCGGCTCGAACGAGAAGTCGACCACCCGACTGCTCGCGGACTCGACCGCCGGCTCGGGCCACGCCGCCGGCTCCGCGTCCGGGTCGATCCGAACGATCCAGTGGCAGTGCGGCGTCCGGCCCTCCGGGCTGCGTGGTGGCCGGTGGACCGGTTCCACGACGGCCCGCGGGTTGGTGGCGAGCGCGGTGGCCGGGAAGGTGGGGTCCTCGATGTCGTGACACATCGTGGTGACGAGCCGGTCCCCCATCGGTTCGACATCCATCAGTGCGCCACAGTGGTCGAGCCAGAATTCCCCGTGATCGTGGTCGGTGATCCCGTAGCGGAAGTCCATGAACTCCGGCGGCGCCCCCACGTCCAGCTGGAAACCCTTGAAGATCTCCGCGACGCCGTCGCCCGTGATGGACAACGCCTCCTTCATCCGACGGGTGTAGTGCGGGCTCGCGGCCTGCCACTCCTCGATCGCGACGTCCCGCATCCCGTCCACACCGAACTCACCCAGGAGGGCCGGCATCCCCGCCCGGTCGATGAGCTGGCCGATCAGCAGCAGATCGGGGAGTAGCCGTGCGAGGGTCGCGTGATCGAGCGATTCCAGAGGGTCGCGTCTGACGACCGGGTCGCGCGTGGTCATCGGACTCAGACCTCGTCCGGCGTGGACACCGGCCACAACGGGGCCGGGCTGTCCTCGATGCGGTACCACCCGGCAGGCTTGTCGCCGCCCGCTTCGAACCGGGCCTTCATCGAATCGGTGAGCGCGTCGGCCTCGTACATCCGCATGAACAGGTCCACCACGTTGCCGAAGTCGAAGAAGTCCCGCTGCCACTTCCACTGCTGCTCGCCGTTGTAGAGGAACCACGACCCGCCGAGACCGTGGACCTCGTAGGGCGCGCCCGTCCTGGGGTCGACGGTGTCGCGGGCGATCTGCTTCCACAGGCACAGCACGTCACCGGTCTCGGGATCGATGATGGTGCGGATGTAGGGGTACTCCCAGCCGTCGAGCCCGGCCATCTCCTGACCCAGCGCGATGTCACGGATCTCGTCCCGGCCGACGGCCATGAAGTCGTCCTTCGTGCCGTAGTTCCAGCCGTAGGTGGCGTCCTCGGCGTAGAACTCGGCGAGCGGGGTCCAGTCCTTGTTGCGCTCGCACTCGGCGTTGGCCTCGATCCATCGCTCCACGAACTCGGCGATCTCGGCGCGGTCGTATCGGGTCACGTCACTCACTCCTGGGGGTCCGGGTCCCGACGAGGCGGAGTGCCTGAGTCGGGCAGTACTTGACGGCGGCCTTGACTTCCGCCAGCTGGTCGTCGGGGATATCGCCCCGCTTGGCGCGCACCTTGGCCTCCGCGCCCTTGCCCACCGTGAACCAGTCGGGGGCCTCGGCCTGGCACTCCGCGTGCCCCTGGCACAGGTCGAAGTCCACTTCCACACGCATCGGCTGCTGTCCGGTCACCGGCGCCGCCTCCTCCGGTAGCGGACGGTGCACGGCTGGGCCAGCTGGACGACCATCTTGGAGTGGTCGTTGTGGTAGCTCTCCGGCGGTTGCGCGAGCTCGAACTCGAACTCCCGCAGCAGGATCGAGAAGATGGCCTTGATCTGGAGCTGGGCGAACGCCGCCCCCACGCAGCGGTGTCGTCCGGCGCCGAAGGGGATCCAGGTCCACCGGTTGACGATGTCCTCCTGTCGCGGCTCGGAGTAGCGCTCCGGGTCGAACGTGTCGGGGTCCGGGAAATCCTCGGGGAGCCGGTTGGAGACCGCCGGGGAGGCCGCGACGGTCTGCCCGGCACGGACGACGTGGTCGCCGATCCGGACGTCCTCCTGCGCCACCCGCATGAGGATGATGAGGGGCGGGTGAAGACGCAGCGTCTCTTTGAGGGCGTTCTCGACCTTGGGCATCTGACGTAGCGCCCCGAAGCTGTACTCGGCGCCGTCCGAGTAGACCTCGTCGAGTTCGGCGACCACCTCCGCGAGGTAGTCCGGGTGCCTGAGCAGCTCGATGAGCATCCACGCACTGGTGCCGGAGGTGGTGTGATGCCCGGCGAACATCATGGAGATGAAGATGCCGGTGACCTCGTCCGGGGTGAAGCGGTACGTGCCGTCGTCGTTCTTGACGGACACCAGGACGTCGAGCAGGTCCCGGTCCTCCTTGTCCGCCGGAGGGTTGGCGACCCGCTCCTCCATGATCGCGGACACGAGCTCCACCAGTCCGGCCCGGGCCGCGTCCCGCTTGCGGAACGCGGGGATGTCGGCGTAGGCGTCGATGTACGCGTGGGGGTCGGTGCCCTGCTCGAGGTCGTGATACAGGTGCGCGAACCGCGCGTCGAGCTGCTCCCGGAACTTCGGACCGATCAGGCACGCCGAGGAGGTGTAGATGGTGAGTTCGGAGAACCACTCGAGCAGGTCGATCTCGCCCTCGTCGCCCCACTCGCCCACCATCCGCTGCACCTCGTGGGGGATGGTGACGGCGTGCTGGCGCATGTGCTCGCCGCGCAGCGCCGTGTTGTGCAGCATCTCCGAGCGACGCTCGGGACTGGCGTCGAACACGACGCCCTCCCCGAACACCGGCGTCATGAACGGGTAGGCGGCGGCCTGGTCGAGGGACTCGTCCGGGGCACGGAAGAAGGCCTCGTTGGCGGCCGCCCCGGAGGCCAGGCAGATGTCGCGGTCGACGATCTTGAACACGCCGAGGTCGCCGCACTCCTCGCGCACCCGCCAGAACAGGCCGATCGGGTCGGTACGGAGTTCGTCCATGTGCCCCAGCTCGCCCCCGCCGCCGGAGACCCGCCGCGGTTCGGTGAGGGTGGAGGTGTCGGTGGGCGTGTCGGTGGAGCCGTCGGTACTGGTCACGAGTAATCCTCCTCGATTGGGGCCTCCGGCTGGATCTCCAGCTCGGTGATCTGGGCGCCGCGGGGCATCGCCACCATGGCGGCGACCCCCCGGGCGAGGTCGGCCGGTTTGCACATGCGCGGGTGACGACCGAAGCCGTGCTTGACCCAGTCGTTGATGACCGACTCCGCGGTCTCCGCATCGAACTCGGTGCCCATCTCGGTCATCACCGGCCCGGGGCGGACCACCCCGAGGCGGATCCCCGTACCCTCGAGTTCCTTGCGGGCCTGGTGGGCCATCGTCTCCAGGCCGGCTTTGGCCGCGACGTACGCGCCGGAGCGGGGCCGGGCGGTGTAGGCCACATCGGATCCGATGAGGACCACGTCTCCCCGACGGCGGTCGACCATCCCGGGGACCACGGCGTGGAGGAGTCGCTGCACGGCGAGTAGGTGGATGTCGATCTGGGCGGCGAAGTCCTCGGGGTCCATCTCCCACACGCGGGCCATCTTCAGGCTGCCGGCACTGGAGACGAGGACCTCGGGTGGGCCGTACGCCTCGCCGGCGGCGGCCACGAACCCGGCGACCGAGTCGGCGTTGGTCACGTCGACCGGTCGGGCGGTGGCCCGTCCCCCGGCGTCCCGGATCCGGCCCACGAGGTCGTCGAGGCGGTCGGCACGGCGGGC
>NZ_JAALDW010000272.1:0-1800 GCF_014145055.1 Dietzia sp. DQ11-38-2 | reverse complement strand
TACCTCCCCCCGGGCGAGGAGTTGCCCGGCCACGACGGCGTCGACGACCCCGAGCGGATGTTGCTCCGCGTCCCGCCCGGCCTCCTCGCCGCGGTCTCCACGGAGCTGCGGGCGGTCGTGGTGGCGCGGTCCGGCCGTCGGAGCGCCGACCCCGTCCGGGTGCGACTCGATCCGGTCCACATCGGCTGAGCGGCCCGTGCGGTGGGTCGGCCCGCGAGCACCTAGAATGGTCGTTCACCGCTTTCCCATCCGCGAGGAGTTCAGATCCGCATGGCCGTCCACCCCGTCCGGCTCTTCGGTGACCCCGTCCTGAGGACCCCGACCGATCCCGTCACCTCGTTCGACGACAGGCTGGCGCGCACCGTGGCCGACCTCATGGACACAGTCCGTCACGAGGAGGGGGCCGGGTTGGCGGCGCCGCAGATCGGTGTGTCCACCCGGGTGTTCGTCTACACCTGTGGTGGCCGGGAAGGCCACCTGGTCAATCCGGAGTGGGAACCGATCGGTGACGAGAAGACGCACGTCAACGAGGGTTGTCTGTCGATTCCCGGGATCTCGGAGCCCACTGAGCGTTACGCACGTGTCCTCGCGCGTGGCGTGGACGTCAAGGGGGACCCGGTGACCTTCGAGGCGGACGGGATCCTCGCCCGCGCGGTGCAGCACGAGACAGACCACCTCGACGGCATCCTGTTCCTCCAGCGTCTCACCCCGGACCGGCGTCGATCGGCGATGGCCGGGATCCGGGCCTCCGGGTGGTTCGGTAGCGACGCCATCAGCGACGGGGTCGTCTACGACCGGCTCGCCGACGCCATGGCGGTGAGGTGAGCCGTGCGTCTCGTCTTCGCCGGCACCCCGCAGGCGGCGGTCCCGTCACTCGAGGCACTCGTGAGCTGCGACCGTCACGAGGTGGTGGCGGCGGTCTCGCGGCCCGACGCCAGGACCGGTCGTGGCCGGAGTCTGTCCCGTAGTGCCGTGGCGGCTGTCGCCGACGACGCGGGCATCGAGGTCCTCACCCCGCCGAACGCGCGCGACCCGCAGTTCGCCGAGCGGCTCCGCGAACTCGCCCCCGACGCGGTCCCGGTGGTCGCCTACGGGCACCTGGTGCCGCGGCCCGTGCTGGACATCCCCACCCACGGGTGGGTGAACCTCCACTTCTCACTGTTGCCCGCGTGGCGGGGTGCCGCCCCGGTCAACGCCGCGATCGAGGCGGGAGACGAGGTGACCGGGGCCACGACCTTCCTGCTCGACGAGGGGATGGACACCGGTCCGGTCCTGGGGACGATGACCGAGGCGATACGGCCGCGCGACACCGCCGGCGACCTGCTCGGTCGCCTGTCGATGTCCGGCGCGGAGCTGCTCGTGGCCACCCTCGACGCCATCGAGGCGGGGGAGGCACGCGCAGTCCCGCAGCCGACGGACGGTATCTCGCGTGCAGGGAAGATCACCGTCGACGACGCGCGCGTGCGCTGGGCTGATCCGGCACTGGCGGTGGATCGTCACATCCGATCCGTGACCCCGGCCCCGGGAGCGTGGACGACGCTCGCCGGGGAACGGGTCAAGATCGGTGCCGCGACTCCGTCTGACGAGGGCACGACCGCCTTGACGCCCGGGCGGATCCGGCTCGACAAGCGGACTCTCCTCGTGGGCACGGCCACCTCTCCGATGGTGCTGGAGGCTGTTCAGCCACCCGGTAAGAAGATGATGAACGCGGTCGACTGGGCGCGCGGTGCCCGGCTCGACGCCGAGGCGGAGTTCGCATGAGCGCCGATGGCGGGCGGGGCCGCGGGCCCGGAGGCGACG
>NZ_JAALDW010000271.1:0-3591 GCF_014145055.1 Dietzia sp. DQ11-38-2 | reverse complement strand
GGCCAGCGGCTCGACCATGGTCCGCTTGACCGCCCGCAGACTCGAGATGGGCAGCCTCGCCAACCGTGTTGCGTGCTCGGTGGCCACCCCCAGCAGGTCGTCGGGGGCGCACAGCCGCCACACCAGGCCCATCTCGTGCGCCTCGGCGGCGCTGATCCACTCCGAGGACAGCAACACCCACGCCGCGTTCTGCCGCCCGACGAGCCGGGGCAGCAGGTAGCTCGAGGCGGCCTCGGGCGCCACCCCGAGGCTGGTGAACGGGCACTTGAGACGGGCGTCCTCGGACATGAATACCAGGTCGGCGAACCCGATGACGGTCATGCCGATCCCGAGGCCGAGGCCGTTGATCGCCAGGACGAGGGGCTTGTCGAACCCGGTCAGGGCGTCGATCAACCCGAGAAACCCGTGCTCGCCGGGGACGAAGTCGGGATCGGTGATCCGCTGGGCCATCTCGGCCAGGTCGGTCCCGGCACTGAACGCCCGCCCCTGCCCGGTGAGCAGCACGACCGCCACGGTGGGATCGTTCGAGGCCTCGTGCAACGCGATGGTGAGCGCGTCGTACAGGGCCTCGTCGAACGCGTTGAGCGCCTCCGGTCGCGCGAGCGTCAACGTGCGGACGCGGTCGGCGTCGCGCACGTCGAGCGGCGTCGTGTTCTCTCCCACCACGGCGGTATCAGCCGTCGACCGCGGGCGCGTCGAGGTAGACGGACTTGACCTCGGTGTACTGCGCCAGGCCCTCGGGGCCGAACTCGCGGCCGACCCCCGATGCCTTGAAACCGCCGAACGGGGCCGAGAAGTCCATCGTGTACGTGTTGACCCCGTAGGTTCCGGTGCGGACCCGACGCGCGACGCCCAGCCCCGCCTCCCGGTCCGCGGTCCACACGGTTCCCGCCAGACCGTAGTCGGAGTCGTTGGCGATCCGGACGGCGTCGTCGACGTCGTCGTAGGCGATCACGGACAGAACCGGACCGAAGATCTCCTCCTGGGCGATCCGCATGGAGTTGTCGACCCCCGCGAACACGGTCGGTCGGACGTACCACCCCGAGTCGAGGCCGTCCGGGCGGCCGGTGCCACCGGTGAGCAGCTTCGCCCCCTCCTGCTGCCCGATCTCGATGTACGAGGACACCCGTTCCTGCTGCCGCTGCGCCACCATCGGGCCGATCTGGGTGTCGGGGTCCATCGGATCGCCGACGACCATCGACCCGATCCCCTCCGCGAGTGCGCCGGCGACCTCGTCGTGCCGCTCGCGGCTCACCAGGATCCTGGTCTGCGCCACGCAGGCCTGACCCGAGTTCATCACGCCCAGGAACTTGATTCCCTCGACGACGCTCGTGAGGTCGGCATCGTCCAGCACGATCGCCGCGGACTTGCCTCCGAGCTCGAGCGAACAGCGCTTGAGCTGCTCGCCACAGATCGCCCCGATCTTCCGGCCCGCCGCGGTGGACCCCGTGAAGGCCACCTTGTCGACCGCGGGGTGGCGCACCAGGTGCTCGCCCACCTCGCGGCCACCCGCGACGATGCTCACCACGCCCTCCGGCACCCCGGCCTCGATGAGCAACTCGCCCAGCAGGTAGGTGTCGAGCGGGGTCTCGGGGGCGGGCTTGATCACGATCGTGCAGCCGGTGAGCAGCGCCGGGATCAGCTTGGACAACACGGTGAACTGGGGGACGTTCCACGGCGGGATCGCCGCGACCACGCCCACCGGCTCGTGGCGGACCAGCACCTCGCCCCCGAGCACGCCCGGCCGGGTCTCCTCCCACGGGAACTCCCGGGCGATGCCGACGAACGCCTCGATCTGCATCCAGGGCGCAGGAGCCTGGGCGAGCGTACTGAACGAGATCGGTGACCCCATCTCGGTGGAGATCAGGGTCGCCATGTCGTCCAGCTTCGCGGCGTAGAGAGCCGAGAGACGGGCGACCACGTCGATCCGCTCCTGGGGGCTCATCCGCGGCCACGGGCCGGAGTCGAACGCCTCCCGCGCCGCGGCCACGGCGGCGTCGATGTCGGCGACCGAGCCCTCCGGGACGCGGGCGACGATCTCCTCGGTGTGGGGGCTGACCACCTCGATGACGCCGTCGGTCGCGGGTGAGCGCCACTCGGTACCGATCAGGAACGCGTCGCGGTCGAGGGAGGATGTCATGGTGGGTCTCCTGCTGTTGCCGGGTGGGGTCCTGTCGCAACGGACATGCGAACAGACACCTGTCCAACCTAGGCGGTGCCGGCCTCGCCCGCGGCGGTTCCACGGATTCGGCTCGACCGGCTCAGCGGAGCGCCGGCACCCGTCCCCCGTCCGTCCGGGCCAGCTCCCGGACGGCGATCTTCCAGGCCTCGACCACGGCCGAGGCTCCGACCCTGGGCTGCAGGGTCCCGGCCAGGTGGGCCCCTGTGAGCAGGTCGATGGTGAACTGCACCAGCATCGGCGCGCGCGGATGGTCCTCCCCCGCCAGACGCGTGACGTTCCGGTGCACCGTGCGGAAGATGCGTTCCTGGAGAGGGATGAGCGCCCGTCGGAGCTCGGGATCGGTCCGGGAGGCCACCCAGAGCTCGAGGGCCACCGTGAACGGCGGACCCTGGAGCTCTTCCCAGACCAGATCCACCACGTCGTCCCAGCTCGTGGCCAACGGCACGTCGTCGCGCGCCCCGGCGTCGGGGTCTGCGACGGCGTCGGCACCGTCGCCGGCACCGTCGTCGGCTCCCACGCGAGCCCGGACGCCGAGGCCCGTCGAGGTCAGGACGCGGAGCCGGCGTTCGACGATGTCCTCCACGACCCCGGCCATGAGCGAGCCCCTCGTGGGGAAGTGGTGCAGCAGCGTGCCCCGCGCGACCCCCGCGCGGTTCTGCACCTCGCCGACCGTCGTCGCGCCGTAGCCACGGTCGAGCAGCGACTCGTACGCGGCCTCGAGGAGCTTCGAGCGGGTGGCGGCGGACCGCTCCTGCTTCGGACGACGGGGGGCTGCCATGGCCGAGACATTACTCGGGCCACCGCCGCGGCGACTTGCCACCGAGTCGGTCCGATCGGCATGATTCAGCAAAACAGTCTGACCAGACGGAAAGTGGCATCCATGTCCAAGAGATCGCGCGTGAAAGGCCTCGTCGACACCGGCCGCACCCTGGCTCCTGTGCTGGCCCGGACGGCGGTGACGCCGCTGGCGGACCTGGCCTCCCGGATCATCCCCGGCATCGGTTCGACGGCGCCCGCTGCAGACGTGACCGTCCCCGCCCCCGAGGGCATCTCCGGCTATGCACGGCAGGTCGACGTCGCGCGCGCGATCAGCGCTCCGCCGGCCGCGGTCCTCGACGTGGTACTGGACACCACCCGGACCCACGAATGGCTGACCTTGCACCTGTCCTGGCGTGGAGAGCGGGACGAGAAGCTCACCACCGGCGGGCAACTCGTCCAACAGATGACTCTCATGGACATCCCCGTCCAGGTGCGGTGGACCGTCGAGAAGGCCGACGAGACCGGGGTCGAACTGCGCGGCGCGGGCCCCATGGGCATCACGGTCGGCCTGTGGTGCACTGTCGTGCCCGCCGCCGACGGCAGCGCGGTCCGCCTCGACGGCGCCCTGGACGGTCCGCCGGTGCGCGGCC
>NZ_JAALDW010000027.1:0-9627 GCF_014145055.1 Dietzia sp. DQ11-38-2 | reverse complement strand
GGCCGGCACCGGCCGGCGGATGTTCCAGCTCATCACGTGGAGGCACGGTTCGCGCACGCGGCCGATGAGTGACGACGGCTCGGGCGGCGCGGCCTGGGCGACGCCGGGGTCGTGCGGTGCCATCGTGCGGTCCTCGAATCCGGAGCGGGTGGTGGATGCCCAGTCTATTGGTGAGGCCGACGTCGTGCCGATGCCGCTGCCGCCGGCCGTGCAGGACCTGCGCGAGTGCGCTCTACTCCGGCTCCGCGTCCCAGGCGGTCTCTGGTGAGCCCCGGCGATTCCTCACACGCCTGAGGTCGTCCGCGGCCCCGGCGTGCGACGACGCCAGAAGCTCAGGTGGATGACCCCGCTGGGGGAGGGTGTCGACTCGATGTGGAACCGCTCCTCGAGCCCCTCCACCCCGTCCCACAATCGTTCACCCCGACCCAGGATGACGGGCACCACGACGATGTGCATCTGGTCGATCAGGTCCGCCCGGAGGAACTGACGGATCGTGCTCGCTCCCCCGCCGATGCGGACGTCCAGGCCACCTGCCAGTTCGCGCGCGGCGTCGAGCGCCGTGGCGGGGTCGGCGTCCATGAAGTGGAACGTGGTGCCGCCGTCCAGCTCCAGCGTCGGCCTGGGGTGATGGGTCAGGACGATCACCGGCGTGTGGAAGGGCGGGGTGTCTCCCCACCAGCCACGCCACGGGTCGTCCCCCCATGGACCCCGGGTGGGGGAGAACTTGTTACGGCCCATGATCTCCACGCCGACACCCGTGTTCCATCGGCTCGCGAACGTCTCGTCGACCCCGACCGAGGCCTCTCGGTCCCCGTGGAATCCCATGTCCTGAAAGGTTCGTGTCGGTAGCGCCCACTCCAACAACCGGTGCCCGGCGTGACCGAAGGGCGCCTCGAGGCACTGCCCCTCCCCCGTTCCGAACCCGTCCAGCGAGACGGAGAAGTTGTGGACCCGGACCAGTTGCCTCCGGACCCCCGGCTCCCCTTGTCCGGCGGCGAGCTCGGCGACGTGGGCCGCGAGGTTGGCCAGGGTCTGCTCGCCGCCCTCGACGGCGTGGTACTCCTGCGCCGCGCGATCGCGGAGCTCCCTCGTGGGGAAGATCGTGCGGAACTCGACACGGGTCCCCCCGCCCTCGGACTCGAAGTCCAGGACGGACTCGAACGCCTCCGGATCCTCCGCGGACTCGCCGTGACGCAGCGCGATCCGCTCCGACGGGACGATCTCGCGCCAGGTGATCCACTCCTGGTAGTCGGTTCCGTCCGGGCCGTGCATCACGAAGTCCCACACACCGTTCTCGCGGAACTCGAAGGACCGGGTGGTGGTGGTGAACCCCTCCGGTCCCCACCACCGGGCCAGGTGCTGCACCTCGGTGAACGCGCGGAACACCAACTCGCGCGGCGCGTCGATGTATCTCGTGATGACGATCTCGCGGTCCTCGGTCTCCCGCCCGGCCGGGTCGCCCCGCCTGTTCTCCCCCATGGTCTATTCCTCCTCGGCCCGCGCGATCTCGCGGACGTAGTCGTCCAGCCTGTCGAAGCTCTCGTTCCAGAACCGCTCGAACCCGCCGACCCACTCGTGGACGGGTCGGAGCCCGCCGGGATCGAGGTGGTAGATGCGCTGCTTGCCCTCGCGTCGGTCGCGCACCAGGCCGACCTCGCGGAGCACGCGCAGGTGCTTGGAGGCTCCGGGCTGGGTGATCCCCAGCTCCACAGCCACCTCGGTCGCCGGCCGCTCACCCTCCCGCAGGAGCACCAGGATCTCCCTGCGCTGTGGTTCGGCGATCGCGTTGAACACGTCCGAGGTGGTGGATGCGCGTGCCATGACAGGGATCATATTCCTATATAGGAAATTATCAAGACTCTCGTCGCCTCGACGTTGTGCGGCACCTGCTCAGCAGGTGGGCGTGGGGGCCACCCGGTTCCAGCGGTCGAGGGTCCAGGAGACGAGCTGCGGGGTCAGCGGGGAGTCCGCGGCGACCACTCCGTTGTGGTCCCGGCCGGGGAAGGTCCGATAGTCGAGCGGTTCACCGTCCGCGCATCTGGCGTCCACCCACTCCTGTTGCATCGCCGGTTTGACCAGCGGGTCGGCCAGCCCCTGGGCGATCAGCACGGGCGCCGGCCACGGGCCGGTCGGCGAGTTCTCCCGCAGCTTCTCCCCCAGATCGCCGTCGAGCACCGAATCGGGGAACACCTGCTCCGGGATCTGGGTCCCCCGGACCAGCGCGGCGATCGCGTCCTGCTCGTTGAAGCACAGCTCGCCGATCTTCTCCACGCCGTGCGCGGTGCCCGGGTTGAGCCGCCCGGCCAGATCCAGCTCGGGGAAGACCTCGTTCCACGAGTGGGCGATGTAGGCGGAGACCGTCTTACCGCCCACCTCGCCCTTGCTCATCTCGGCGAGGGTGTAGAGGTCGGTGGCGGGGGCCATACCGGCTATGCCGAGCACCGTGAGTTCGGGGGCGTAGTCCTCGGCGATCTGGCCGGTCCACAACGCACCGTGCCCGCCCTGGGAGTGCCCCCAGACCACGGTGTCGCTGCTGAGGTTCAGGCCGTCGAGCTGCTGCGCGGCGCGGGAGGCGTCGAGGACGTTGCGCGCCTCCACCTCTCCGACCAGGTACGGGTGCATTCCCGGCGTGCCCAGACCCGAGTAGTCCGAGATCACCCCCGCCCAGCCGTGCTGGATCACCATCTGCGTGAGCGCCTCTCCCGCACCGTCGGCGAACGGGGTGGGACTCAGCGACGGCGCGCATCGCGGGACGATGCCGGTGGTCCCGTGCGCGACGCTGAGCAGCGGGAGGGGGTCCGCGGTGCGGTCACCCGGGGCGATGACGGTGCCGCTCACGGCCACGACGGAGTCGTCCGGCGCTGTACTGGTGTAGAGGATGCGCCAGGCGTCGGCCCCGGGGGGGACGCCGACGGTGAGGGTCTCGGCCTTGAGCAGCATTCCGGCTTCGGCGGGTAGTGGCTCCGAAGAGGTGTAGAAACCGTCGGGTGCCGGGCGGTCGTCCCCGCGCAGCAGCACGGCGCTGCCGATCGCGAGCGCGACCACCACCAGGAAGACCGTCACCGCGAGGATCGTCCGTCCCCATCGGCGGAGGAGTCCCGACTCCGCCCTGTCGGTCGCTCGTGACCGTCGGCGGTGGAACCATGGATCCACAAGCCCGCGCAGCCCCACGAACACCAACCACGCGCCCACCGCGTACCTGATCAGCTCGATCGCGAGAACCGGCCAGACCAGGCACAACAGCCCCAACAGGACGGCGGCGGTGCCGCTGAACAGTCCCGCCACCCGGCGGTCGGTCTCGCTCCGGACCGCCGCCACGATCGTGTGGACCCCGTGCACGATCAGCGCGGTGACCATGACCCAGAGCAGGCTGCGAATACTCGCGGACTGCCACACCAGCACCACGATTCCCGCCACCACCATGGCAACACCGGTGAGCATCCGCGTCCACCGCCGGGAGTGTCCGGCGCCGTCGACGCCGATCACCGTCGCGAGTCCGACGACGACGAGACCGATCCCCGCAAGCCTGACGATCTCCGGGAGGTCGAGGTGGGCCAGGATCACCAGGGCTCCCAGGGCGATCGACGCGATCGCCAGGATGATCCCCGCGGCCCGCCTGTTCCTCCCGACCCGTTCGTCGACCTTCTCGCTCATCGTCATCCCCTCGCACCGGGCTCGGATCCTCATGCCGACGGCACGGAACGCCCAGATGTGAAGATATCCCTTACCAGCGTGCGTCATGGTTATGCCGGGGATGTCGGCGGCGCACACTGGACGTCATGGACGATCTGCGAGTGATGCCCGGCCCGGGCCTCTCCCACGGTCTCCGCGTGCCCGCAGGAGAGCTCGTCGAGCAGTTCTCGCGGTCCTCGGGACCCGGCGGTCAGGGTGTCAACACCACGGACTCCCGTGTGCAGTTGAGCCTGGACCTCGCCACGACCACGGCCCTGAACGACGCCCAACGCGCCCGCGCTCTCGACCGGCTCGCACCGTCGCTCGCGGGCAGCGTCCTCACCGTCGCCGCGTCGGAACACCGGTCCCAGCGGCAGAATCGGCGGGCCGCGCGGGACCGACTCGCGGCCCTGCTCCGGGAGGCGCTCGCCCCCGACGCGGTCCGGCGGCCGACACGGCCGACCTACGGATCGCGCCTACGTCGACTGGAGGCGAAGAGTCGACGCTCACAGGCCAAAGCGGCCCGGAGACGCCCGGGCGCATCGGACTGACGCCACCCCCTACGGTCTGAACCCACTACTGGTCGGGGCCGGCCCAGTAGGAGAGCTGTTCGGTGGAGACCTTCGTGAGCCACATCTGCCACAGCGGGCCGAACGACACCCTTCGCACCCCAAGGTTCCTGAGGACGGCGAGGTCACCGGCGCCGTGGCCCTTCACGGGATGAGCGGTGACGTTGACCGGGATCGAGACCGCCCGCACGAGCCTGGTCACCTGATCCGCGGAGGTGAGGCCCACCGGGTAGACCGAGCGCGCACCCGCCTGTTCCATCAGCACGATGCGCTCGGCCGCCTCGGCGAGAGGGTCGGAGAAGACCTCGCCGCCCAACTTGACCGCGTCGGTGCGGCCGTTGATCACGAAGGGCACCCCGGCGTCGTCGGCCGCCCGGCGGGCGGCGGCGATGTAGTCGGCGTGCTCGTGCTTGTCGCGGACCCGGTCGCCCTCACCGTGGACCACGTCCTCGATGTTGGCGCCGACCGCGCCGGCCTCGAGCAGGCGGGCGATCAGCTCGTCCGGGGCGAGTCCGTAGCCGGATTCCACGTCCGCGCTCACCGGGAGGTCGACCGACCTGGCTATCCTGCCCACCACCTCGAGGTACTCGCCGAAATCCATCTGTTCGCCGTCGGCGCTCCCGATCGCGTCGGCGACCGGGTGGCTCCCCACGGTGAGTCCCTCGAACCCCACGGCCGCGGCGATCCGGGCACTCCAGGTGTCCCAGACGGTGGGGAGGACTACCAGGTCGCCCGACTCGTGCAGAGCTGCCAGTTCCCGTGCTCGTCGATCCACATCGGTCATCGTCGACGCCTCCTCGGCTGTAGCTGTCCCACGAGCCTAGGCCTGTTCGGCACGCCGCGTTCAGGACCCGGAGGGCACGCCCCGGTCGGGGTCCCCAACTCCGGAAAACGCCGCGAAGGCGTGCGCTGTCGGTCACAGTGCAGGGTGACGCCGAGACGATCACCGAACGCGCATGTGCACCGATCGACCACACCGGGGGTTATGGCGACGCCGACCCGGCTCGGGTGATGATGGTGCAGGCGTGCTGATGCCGTTCCACAAGAACACGATCAGCCTGAAACGAAGAGAGCCGACATGACCCAAGGCAGACAGAAGATCATCTACACCCTCACCGATGAGGCACCACGACTGGCCACGGAGGCCTTCCTCCCGGTCGTCCGCACGTTTGCGGACGCCGCCGACATAGACGTCACGACGAGCGACATCTCGGTCGCCGCCCGCATCCTGGCCGCGTTCCCCGACCGGTTGACCGACGAGCAGAAGGTGCCCGACAACCTGGCCGAGCTGGGTGAGCTGACCCAGAAGCCCGGCACCAACATCATCAAGCTCCCCAATATCAGCGCCTCGGTGCCCCAGCTGAACACCGCGATCGCGGAGCTCCAGGCCAAGGGTTACGACATCCCCAAGTACCCGTACGATCCCAAGACCCCGGAGGAGGTCGAGGCCGCCGAGCGGCTCTCGGCATGCCTGGGCAGTGCCGTGAACCCGGTGCTCCGCCAGGGCAACTCCGACCGCCGCGCCCCGAAGGCTGTCAAGGAGTACGCCCGGGCAAACCCGCACTCGATGGGCAAGTGGTCGATGGCGTCGCAGACCCACGTCGCGCACATGACGCACGGCGACTTCTACGCCGGCGAGAAGTCGATCATCCTCGACCGGGCCTGCGACGCACGCATGGAGGTCGTGACCCCGGACGGCGAGACCCACGTCCTCAAGACGGTCCCCCTCGAGAAGGGCGAGGTCGTCGACTCGATGTTCATGAGCAAGAAGGCGTTGCTCGAGTTCTACGAGGAGCAGCTCAACGACGCCAAGGAGACGGGCGTCATGTTCTCGCTCCACGTCAAGGCCACCATGATGAAGGTCAGCCACCCCATCGTGTTCGGTCACGCCGTGAGGGTCTTCTACAAGGAGGCCTTCGCCAAGCACCACGATCTGTTCGAGGAGCTGGGCATCAATGTCAACAACGGCATGGTCGACCTCTACAACAAGATCGATTCGCTTCCCTCCTCCAAGAAGGAGGAGATCATCGAGGACCTGCACCGGTGCCACGAGTACCGGCCGGAGCTCGCGATGGTCGACTCGGCGCGCGGCATCACCAACTTCCACTCCCCCTCGGACATCATCGTCGACGCGTCCATGCCCGCGATGATCCGCATCGGCGGGAAGATGTACGGTGCCGACGGCCGTAAGAAGGACACCAAGGCGGTGATCCCCGAGTCCACGTTCGCGCGGATCTACCAGGAGATCATCAACTTCTGCAAGACCAACGGGGCGTTCGACCCCACCACGATGGGCACCGTCCCGAACGTCGGCCTCATGGCCCAGAAGGCCGAGGAGTACGGCAGCCACGACAAGACCTTCGAGGTGCAGTACGACGGGGTCGCGAACATTGTCGACGCCGCCACCGGCGAGGTCTTGTTGTCCCAGAACGTCGAGGCCGGCGACATCTGGCGCATGTGCACCGTCAAGGACGCACCGATCCGCGACTGGGTCAAACTCGCCGTGGACCGCGCCCGCGCGTCCGAGATGCCCGCGGTCTTCTGGCTGGACCCGTACCGGCCGCACGAGAACAACCTCATCACGCTGGTCAAGAAGTACCTCGAGGACCACGACACCGAGGGCCTGGACATCCAGATCATGTCGCAGGTGCGTGCCATGCGGTACACCCTCGAGCGCGCGTGGCGTGGCCTGGACACCATCTCGGTGACCGGCAACATCCTGCGCGACTACCTCACCGACCTCTTCCCGATCCTCGAGCTGGGCACCAGCGCCAAGATGCTGTCGATCGTCCCACTCATGGCGGGCGGCGGGCTCTACGAGACCGGCGCGGGAGGGTCGGCGCCGAAGCACGTCCAGCAGCTGGTGGAAGAGAACCACCTGCGGTGGGATTCGCTCGGTGAGTTCCTCGCCCTCGGGGCGAGCCTGGACGACCTCGGCCGGAAGGACGACAACCCCAAGGCCACGATCCTGGCCAAGACGCTCGACACCGCCACCGGCAAGCTGTTGGAGAACCGGAAGTCGCCGTCCCGCGTCACCGGCGAGCTCGACAACCGGGGTAGCCAGTTCTGGCTCGCGCTGTACTGGGCCCAGGAGCTCGCCGAGCAGACCGACGATTCGGACCTGGCCGCACACTTCGCCCCGTTGGCCGAGAAGCTCACGGCCGACAAGGACACGATCCTCGGCGAACTGCTCGAGGTCCAGGGCAAAGAGGTCGACCTGGGAGGGTACTTCCAGCCCTCCGTCGACAAGCTGCGCGAGGTCATGCGGCCCAGCGCGACCTTCAACGCCGCCCTCGAGAGCCTCGGCGGATGACTCGACAGCTCGGCTGATCGACTGTACGATCTGATCGCCCCCGCCGGCCGCGCGCCGACGGGGGCGGTGTCGTACGGGGGCGATCGCATCCGACGCAGCGAGGTCGCGGATCGCGATAGGGTGAGCCCGGTCACACTATCTGGAGGGCACCATGAACCATGTCTACAGCGTCACCGAGATCGTCGGATCCTCCCCCGAGGGAACCGACGCCGCCGTCGCCAATGCCATCGCCGAGGCATCCAAGACTCTGCGCAACCTCGAGTGGTTCGAGGTGCAGTCCGTCCGCGGAAAGCTGGACGGCGACCGGGTGGCCCACTGGCAGGTGACCATCAAGGTCGGGTTCCGACACGAATCCTGAGCGTCGTCGGACCTGACTCCCCATATCACCAACTACCGTCGCGCCCGGCTGCCGTCGCGCGGAGCAACCCTGCAAGGAGACCCAGTGAACACCACGGTCGAGTCCCGCCCTGTGGGAGCCGACGACCTCGTCCACCTGCGCAGCTGTGTCGACCTGGCGAGGCGGGCGCTGGAGGCGGGGGACAAGCCGTTCGGGTCGGTGTTGGTGGACGAGGCCGGGACGGTGCGCTTCGAGGACCGCAACCGCGAATCGAGCGGGGACGCCACCAGCCATCCGGAGTTCGCGATCGCGAAATGGGCGGCGGAGAACATGCAGCCGGAGGAACGCGCGGCCAGCGTCGTATACACCTCCGGCGAACACTGCGCGATGTGCAGCGCCGCCCACGCCTTCGTGGGGCTCGGGCGCATCGTCTTCGCCTCCAGCGGTGCTCAGTATGCGGGCTGGAAAGCCGATCTCGGCATGGAGCCCGGGCCGCTCTCTCCGCTCGGCATCAGCGACGTGGCCCCGGGAATCCCCGTGTCAGGCCCGGTCCCCGCCCTGGCGGAGGAGATCCGGGTTCTGGTCGAGAAGTCCGTCCGCTCCGGTCGCGGAGAGAACGTCACCTGAGGGGCCTACGGGTCGGTGGCGCGTCAGCCCGCGGCGGAGTGCCGACTCTCCTCGACCGCGTTCCAGACCTCCCGCCAGTGTTCGGCCAGGGAGTCGAGAGTCTCGTGCGCGTTCAACCCGCTGGGCTGCGGAAGCACCCACAGCGTGACCTCGCCGGGCCACCCAGCGACCTCCGAGGTGTTCTGCTTCCCGTAACCAGCCTTCGGCAGTGCGAACGCGGTCCGGAAGGCCGTGATCCCCGCGACGGCCACGACTCGGGGCTTCAGTTCCCCGGCCAGCGTTGTCACGCGCTCCGCGCCCGCGCGCAGTTCCTCCCGGGTGAGTTCGTCCGCCCTCGCGGTCGCCCGGCCCACAAGATTCGTCATCCCGAGCCCCCGCGAGAGGAGCTGTTGCTCGTCCGGGGCCGACAGTCCCTCCGCGGCATCCACGACGTGATCGGTCAGCCCCGCCCGGTGCAGTGACGGCCAGAACCGGTTTCCCGGCCTCGCGAAGGGCGCGTTGACGGCCGCGGTCCACAAGCCCGGATTGACCCCGACGATGAGAAGTCGCAGCTGCTCGGCGTCGGCGGGCAGGACGTCGTCGACCGCGTGCGGGTCGTCGGTGGCGAACCGGGCGAGCTCGTCGCGCTTCGGGCGGCGCCCGCCCATCGGTGAGGGGCGCCGTGGAATGCCGGTCACGACCAACTGAGCCATGCTGCGAGGCTAGCGCGGCGCGACGCGTGCGCGCCGTACGGTCCAGTGAGCGCGCGATCCCGGAATGAGGACGCCATCTGACCTATCGGCCTGTCAGGCTCGAGCCATGAGCACGACGGACAACCGCGCGACGCAAAGCCCCGACTCACCCCTGATCGTGGAGCACGTCGATCAGTGGCGGGAGTGGCTCACGACACACGACGACACCTGCGACGGGACCTGGCTGATGCTCGCGAAGAAGGGCGTCACTCGCCCCACCTCGCTCTCCTACCACGAGGCGCTCGAGGAAGCACTCTGTAGCGGATGGATCGACGGGCAACGACGGACCTACGACGACACGACGTTCGTGCAACGGTTCACCCCCCGCCGCGCGCGCTCCATCTGGTCGCTGCGGAACGTCGAGATCGTCGCCCGCCT
>NZ_JAALDW010000270.1:3001-11486 GCF_014145055.1 Dietzia sp. DQ11-38-2 | reverse complement strand
GGCGGGCGGGCGCCCACGCGGAGAACACGGTGACGACGAAGCCCAGCACCAACGGGGTGACGACCGACATCGGCGTGAGCGCGAGGCTGCCCGAGGGGATGCCCAGGTCGAAGGCGTCGAGCACGGCGAAGATGACCCTCGCCAGCCCGAACCCGGCGAGCACGCCGATCGCGGAGCCGACCAGACCGGTCAGCGCGGCCTCGGCCAGCACGGACCGGGTGAGCTGGCCCCGGGTCGCGCCGATCGCCCGCAACAGGGCCAGCTCGCGCAACCTCTGCGCCACCAGCATGGAGAAGGTGTTGTAGATGATGAACGTGCCCACGAGGAGCGCGATCAGGCCGAAGGCGACGAAGAAGTAGTTGACGAAGTCCAGGATGGTCGCCAGCTGCGCGGAGAGCCTCTCCTTGACCTCCTCGCCCGTGCTCACCTCGTACTCGGGGAACTCGGCGGCGAGCGTGTCGCGGATCTCCTCCTGGCTCACGCCGGGGACCGCACGGACGGCCACGTTCGTCGCGTTCACACCGTCGGTGAACAGGGCGCGGGCCTGGGCGGGGGTGAACCCGACCCCGACGTAGCCGCCGACGTCGGTCTCCGAGGAGTAGGCGCCCACGATCGTGACGTCGATCATGCCCTGCGAGGTGGTGTACACCCGCGCGGAGTCGCCGATCGCGAGTCCCGCGTTGTCCAGCACCGACTCGGGGAGGACGACCTCACCGTCCGCGTCCGGGGCCCGTCCGTCCGAGATCCAGCTGCTGCTGCCGACGGCCTGATCGGGCTCGACCCACTCCAGTCCCTCCGACGGGGCGCCGCCCGACTGATAGGGCGTGCCGTCGGCGTTGAACAGCACCACGGTGCCGGTCACGCCCGGGGTGACGGCCTCGACACCCGGCAGCTCGAGGGCGCGCTCGGCGACCTCGAACGGCACCCCGCCACCCCGGGGGTCCTCGGGTTCGATCATCGCGGACAGGTCCTGCGTCCCCTGGTCGAGCAGCCCGTCGAACGTGTTCTTGAGGGTCGAGGTGAACACGAGCGAGCCGGTGACGAACGCCGTACCGAGCACCACGGCGAGGACGGACAGGACCAACCGCAGCTTGTGCGCGGCGATGTTGCGCAGGGACACACGGAGCATGGGCCGGGAATGGCTGGGCGCGCGACCCGCGGCGTGACGGGCGGACATCACCCCTCCTCGAGCGCGCCCATGGCCGCCAGGATCTCATCGGAGGTGGGGTGGGAGAGCTCCCGCACGACCTTGCCGTCGGCGAGCAACAGGACGCGGTCGGCGTAGGTCGCCGCGCGCGGGTCGTGGGTGACGATCACTACGGTCTGCTGGAACTCGTCCGCCGCGCTGCGCAGGATCGACAGCACCTCCGCCGACGAGGTGGAGTCGAGGTTGCCGGTGGGCTCGTCGCCGAACAGGATGTCCGGGCGTCCCACCAGGGCTCGGGCACAGGCGACGCGCTGTTGCTGCCCCCCGGACAGTTCCGAGGGGCGGTGTGAGAGCCGGTCGGCGATCCCCAGCCTCCCGATCACCTCGTCGAACCACTCCCGGTCGATCGAGTGGCCCGCGATGTCCTGGGGGAGTGTGATGTTCTCCTCGGCGGTCAGGGTGGGGACCAGGTTGAAGGACTGGAACACGAATCCGATCCGGTCGCGGCGCAGCGCGGTGAGTTCCTTGTCCGCCAGGCCCACGATCTCGGTGTCGCCCACCCGGACCGAGCCCGAGGTCGGCCGGTCCAGTCCGGCCATGCAGTGCATCAGCGTGGATTTGCCCGACCCGGACGGCCCCATGATCGCCGTGAACCGTCCGCGCTCGAACGAGGCGCTGACGTGGTCGAGCGCGCGGACCTCGGTCTCGCCCTCGCCGTAGGTCATGACGAGGTCGGTGGCGACGGCGGCGAGGTCCGCGCCCTCCGCCCGGTGCTGGGTCTCGGCCTGCGTGGTCATGTGCTCCCCTGGATCGTGGTGGTCGACCTAAAGCATGCAGGAGTTCGGAGCGGGTGCCGATGGGGGATGGCCCCGATCTTTCGCCGGGGTCCTCCCCGACGGCCACTCCTCGAGCGATCTGCGGGTCCGGAACCGGCGAGGGGCCCCGGAGACGGGATCGGTGAACTCGAGCGTCTCCGCGAGCAACTGCAGGGGCCGGGAGAAATCCCCGGGGGTGATCGTCCGCACCCGCGGGTACAGGTCGTCGCCGAGGATCGGTGTCCCGAGGGCGTTCATGTGCACTCGCAGTTGGTGCGTGCGTCCCGTGGTGGGCTCGAGGCGGTACAGACCGAGCGGGGGACCCGGCTCCCCCTGCCCGGGCTCACGGACGTCGAGCAGGGTGATGCGGGTGTGGGCGTCCGGCGGGCCGTCCACCTCGGCGGCCTGCAGCACCCCGCGCGTCTTGGCGATCCGGCTGGACCGCTCCCGGACGCGCGGCGTCCCGTCCGGGGCCGGGGCCACGGCCAGATAGGTCTTGGCGACCCGCCGGGCGGCGAAGAGGTCCTGATAGGCGGCCCGGAAGGCGGGGTCGACGGTAAACACCAGGACCCCGGCGGTGAGTCTGTCGAGGCGATGCGCCGGCGCCAGGTCCTCCAGCCCGAGGTCGCGGCGGAGCCGCACCAGTACGGTCTGGGTGACGTGCCCCGCGCGTGGGGTGGTGGCGAGGAAGTGCGGTTTGTCGACGACGACGAGGCGGTCGTCGGTGTACAGGACCTCGATCCCGAAGGGCACCTCCACCTCCGGCTCGGGTGTCCGGTAGGTCCACACGTCCATCCCACGGCGCCGCCGGGTGGTGTCGGTGACGGCCTCACCGTCGGCGGTCACCACCTGCCCGCCGGCGAGGGCCGCCTCGAGCTCGTCGAGACGGTCGGGAAACCTCCGGCGCAGTTCCTCGGGGATGCTGCGGGGCCCCCGTCCGGGGTCGGCGAGCCGGATCCGGACCGGGTCCACGCCGTCACGCAACGGCAGCGGCCTTCGCGGACGTCCGGGATTCGTCATGTGCGGAGTCTAGTCGCTGGGTTACACTCACCTCTCGCCAGAGGCACCTCACGCGCCACTTGGACGCCAGCTGCCCCGTTCACACCAGGAGCATCCATGATCGACGCCGTTGTCGACTTCTTCCTCTTCGGCCCCGGCCGCGCCTTCCTCCCGGCGTTCCAGGGCAGCTTCAACATGGCCTACCCTGCCAACGCCCCCTTCCCCGACGGGATCTAGGCTCACCCGTCCCGAGAACGCATCGGGGATCCGGACACGGCGGTATCCTCGGGGTATGGCTTCACTCGAGAATTCCGTGATCGTCGGCATCGACGGTTCAGCCGCCTCGACCGGCGCCGTCGCCTACGCAGCCCACACCGCCGCGACCCGGCGGATCCCGCTCGTGCTGGTCACCAGTTACACGATGCCGGCCGCCATGTTCGCCGAGGGCATGGTCCCGCCCCAACCCGTGTACGACGAGTTGGAGAAGGAGTGCCAGCCGATCGTCGAGCAGGCCCGGGCCACCGCCCTCAAGGTCGCCCCGGACATCGAGGTCTCGCACGCGATCGTCGAGGGCAACCCCTCGCAGGTCCTGATCGACTACTCCCGCAAGGCCAAGATGGTCGTCCTGGGCTCGCGCGGACTCGGCGGGATCAAGGGGATGGTCCTCGGCTCGGTCTCGGCGTCGGTGGCCAGCCACGCGTTCTGCCCGGTCGTGGTGACCCGCGAGGACACCGACGACCTCGACCGGACAGGTCCTGTCGTGGTGGGCGTCGACGGGTCGGAGGTCAGCGCCAAGGCCACCTCGTGGGCGTTCGCCGAGGCGTCCGCGCGTGACACCACACTGATCGCGGTGCACACCTGGATGGATCCGCAGGTCCAGGCCGCCGCAGCGGGGATCGCGCTGACCGACGACGACTGGCGGCAGCTCGAGGAACAACAGCTGGAGACCCTGTCCGAGCGGCTCGCCGGATTCTCGGACCGCTACCCCGATGTCAGGGTGGAGCGGGTCGTCACCCGCGATCGTGCGGTCCGGGCCCTGGTGGAGCAGGCCGAGGACGCCCAGCTCGTCGTCGTCGGATCCCACGGGCGGGGCGGATTCACGGGCATGGTCCTCGGCTCGACCAGCCGGGCGCTGCTGCAGGCGTCGCCCTGCCCGGTGATGGTCGTGCGTCCGGAGTCGCACTCGTGAGCGCTGGCGAGGATGTCCGGGTGAGGCGCGACCCCGCCGCCGGCCGCTTCGAGATCGTGGTCGACGGCGTGGTGGCGGGTTTCGCGGACTACAGCGACGCGGACGGCGTCAGGACGTTTCCGCACACCGTGGTCGATCCCGAGTTCGGCGGCCGCGGTCTGGCCGGTCGGATGATCGGGGAGGCACTGGAGGCCACCCGCGACGAGGGACTGCGCGTTCGCCCCGCCTGCGCGTTCGTCGAGCGGTACGTCGAGAAGCACCCGGAGTCGGCGGATCTCGCCTGAGGATCCTGCTCACATGACACCTGAGGCGCGGGTGAGTAACGAATAAGCGACGATTAACCCCACAGACGGTCCCACCGGAGGCGTTCCGGGAGCAGACGTGTTCTCCTGTGAGGGCGGCCCACGCCTGGGCCGCGTACGACTCTCGGGAAAGGACACACCACCATGCTGTGGAGCATCATCTCCTGGATCATCGTCGGTGGCCTCGCAGGCTGGATCGCCTCCATGATCATGGGCAAGAACGCCCAGATGGGCCTGGTCGCCAACGTCCTCGCAGGTGTGGTCGGCGCGTTCGTCGTCGGCCTCCTCGTCTCACTCGTCAGCGAGGGCGGCGGGATGCCGGAGGCCTTCTCGATCTGGGGCTTCGTCGCCGCGATCGTAGGCGCGTGCCTGGTCATCTGGCTCGTCTCTCTGGTCAGGGGCCGCGGACGCACCCGCGTCTGACGACGCACTGCCACAGGAGACGCACGACCTCCGGACGAGTCCGAACGGCCCGGCCCCGCACGACAGGGCCGGGCCGTTCGTCTCCTCACCCGCGAGCACCTGACGAAAGGACCGGACATGGGCCTGATCGACAAGATCAAGAACATCGGCAGGAACCCCGCCACGCTCAACTCGGCCGTCGCGAAGACCGGGGACTACCTGAACGACAAGGTCGGCGGCGCGAACAAGAGACAACAGAACACCGGAGCCGACGGCCCGGACAGTAGCCCGGCCCACGACCCAGCAGACGTGCAGGCCGACGACACCGTCACGGGTGACCGCCCTCCCGCCGGGGGACAGCCCCCGGCGTGAACCGGGCCATCGGGGCCGGTGTCGCCTGACACGGCACCGGTCCCGCCGGGACCGCGGTGCCAGCCGATAGTCTGTCACCTGTGACGAGCGCACGGTCGACCAAACCCGGACCGCGGGAGCGGCTCCTGGCCACGTCGACTCGTCTGTTCTCCACCGACGGGATCCGGGCGGTCGGCATCGACCGGATTCTCAGAGAGGCCAAGGTCGCCAAGGCCAGCCTCTACAACACATACGGCTCCAAGGACGAGTTGGTCGTGGCGTACCTCAGAGCCATGGCCGATCGGGACCGCGCCCTGTGGCAGCGACGGGCGGACGCCGCGCCCGATTCGCGAGGGCGCATCCTCGCCCTGTTCGACCTCGTCCGCGAGCGTGTGGAGCCGGCGACCCCCGGGTCGTGTCACCTCGCCGCCGCCATCGAGTTCCCCAGCCCCTGCACCGACGGTGAGCGCGCCATCCGGGAGGCGGTGACCGACCAGCGGGCGTGGGTCGCGTCCACGCTCCGCTCCGAGCTCGCCGGCATGGGACTCGAGGACCCCGACAACATCGCCGACCTGGCGGATCGGTTGGCGATCCTCCATGACGGCTCCGTCACGGCGGCCATGCTCGGCGAGGTGGAGACCTCGGCGATGACGGCACGCAGCATGGCCGAGCTGATCCTGGGGATGGTCACGGAACCGTCGTGAGGCGCGCGGCGGGTGTGCTGGGAGAGGTGCTGGTGACGCTCGGCGTCGTGCTGGCACTCTTCGTGGTCTACCAGGTGTGGTGGACGGATCTGGACGCGGCGCGCGCCCAGTCCGCCGCCGACGCCGACCTGGACCGGCGGTGGGACACGACGGACAACCCACGGATGCGCGGCCGGGTCGCGGAGGACGGGGACCCGGCACCGTCCGGCCTCGCGGACGGGACCGCGTTCGCCCGCATGTACATCCCGGCGTTCGGCTCCGACTACCGGTTCGCCGTGGTCTCCGGGACCAGCGACGCGGCTCTGGAGACCGGGCCCGGACACTACACCGGGACACAGGGCCCGGGGGAACCCGGCAACTTCGCCGTCGCCGGTCACCGGGTGGGCCGTGGCTCGCCGTTCAACGATCTCGACGCCCTTCGCTCCTGCGACGCCCTGGTGTACGCCACCGCGGACAGGTGGCTGATCTACCGCGTGCTGCCCGTCGACGCCCCGGATCCCGACTCGGCCCGCGAGCAGGCCGCCGAATGTCTGCCCGCAGACCTCGCCGACCGCGCGACGTCAGGGAGATACGAGGGGCTGTCCGGGATGTCGGTGGTGCGACCGGAGGACGTGTGGGTGATCGACGCGGTGCCCGGACGCACCGAGCCCCCCTCCCCCGAGCTGCTGCCGCTGACGACGCTCACCACGTGCCATCCACAGTTCTCGGCCGCGGAGCGGCTCGTCGTGCACGCCGTGCTCGAACGAAGTGAGCCGCGGGTGGCCGGCGAGGTCCCCGTCGAGTTGGGGGGCCGGTGATGTACGCCCGCCTCTACCGCAGCCTGCCCGGCCCGACGCCGGTCCGGATCGTGCTGCTCGTCGCGCTTCTCGCGGCGGCGGTGCTGCTCCTCATGGAAGTGGTGTTCCCCGCGGTCGAGTCACTCATGCCGTACTCGCACGTCGCCGTCGACCCGGCAACCTGAGTCAGTCGGCCACGCGGGGCGCGACGAGTTCGGCCACCCGCTGCACCTTGACCGACTGCTCTTGCGTGGACTGCACCGCCAGGACCTGAGTGCCTCGGGCCAGGACCACCAGAGCGCCCCCCGGGCCACCGGTTCGCCCACCGGTCCACCCACCCTCGACGTCCGAGCGCTCGGACTCACCGACCGGTGCCGAGCCGTCCACCAGCTCGGTGGCCCGCTCCTCGGACGCGACCGAATACACGGTCGTCGTCAGCTGGACCGCCCCGTCCGCCCCGTAGAAGAAGCAGGCAGCGGGATCCACGCGGTCATCGATCCGCACGTCGGTGGCCAGCTCGCCGTTGAGCCTCGACGCCTCATCGATGGACAGGTACGGGCACTGCTCACGTGTCACGGGTTCTACCTGGGGGATCTCCGGCTCGCTGGTCTCCGGCGGCGCGGTCCGGATGGTCCCCATCTCCGGTGCCGGCTCGCCGTCGCCACCGCCGCACCCCGCCGACACACCGAGCAGGACGACGGCCGTCGGGGCGAGGAAAGTCGTGGCGGCGATACGCATGATGCCCAGGATAGGACCCGACCCCCTGGGTAAGGTCATCACCACCGAACGGAGACGACCCACACGCACCGACGACCGACGGGGAGGCGCCACATGTCCGGCCCATCCACGCACGGACAAGGCGCCGACCGCGTCGGGAGACGCCGCCGCGAGCTGCGCGAGACCATCTCCTCCGTCGCACTGGACCTCGCCCTCGAACGGGGACTCGACGCGGTGACGGTGGACCAGATCGCCAAGGCCGCCAACGTCTCCCGCCGCACGTTCTTCAACTACTTCCCGTCCAAGGCCGCCGCGTGCATCCCGGACGCTTTCCCCCCGGACCGCGACGCGGTGCGCCTGTTCCTCACCGACCGGTCCGTGTCCACGATGACCGCACTCACCCGGCTGTTGTGGCTGCAGGTCTCCATGGCCCGGCAGGAGACCCCTCTGTTCAACCGGTTCCACGACATGTGGCGGCAGGAACCGGGAATCCGCACCGAGGTGTACGCGATCCTGTCGCGCACCGAGGAGGAACTGGCCGCGCTGGTGGCCCGCAGAGAGGGCAGCGAGCCCGGGTCTGTGGAGGCAGCCACCGTCGCGGCGGCCTCGATCGCGATCGTCCGGGTGGCGGTCGAGCAGTGGCGCACCGACGAGTCGCCGACTCTGCTGGAGGACCGGATCAGAGAGTCGTTCGACGCCGTCATCCGAGCGACCGAGATCGTGCCCGGCGAGGCCTGAACCCGCGCGGACGGGTGTTCGCGGACCGGTCGGGAGCCTCCATCGAGCCACGACATCGTAGGATCGGTCCATGCGATCGCAGCGACCCCGCACCGCCCCGGGGGGACGAGTCGCCCTCGCGTCGGCGGCGTCTGCCGCGGTGCTGGCAGTCGCGGGGTGCTCCGCGTCCGGCGTCGGGGGTAACGGCGAGACGGGTCCACCCCGGATCTCGCCGGCGCCACAGCCCGAGGTCGCCGCCGCGATGGTCGAGGGACGCCCCGCCCCCGACGACCGGTTGAACGCCTGCGAGCTCCTCGATCTGCCGACCGATGAGCTGATCGAGCTCACCGGTGCCGACATGCCCGA
>NZ_JAALDW010000270.1:0-2827 GCF_014145055.1 Dietzia sp. DQ11-38-2 | reverse complement strand
GCGGAGGTCAAGCCCATGCCCACGACCTCGCCCGCGGCCCCCCGGACCGCCGCCGCGGACCGGGACGAGATTCCCGATACCTTCGCCGCCGGGGTCGTCAAGCCGCGTGGTGGGCCCCAGGCCGCACTCCGAGGACAGCCCGCACTGCTGGGGGTGCGATACGCGTGCTCGGAGATCCGCGGAGATGAGTCGGCCTCGATCGAGGACGCTCCGCCGGGCGCCCCCGAGGCCCCCGCGCCGGTGCTCCCCGAACTCGGCACCGCGTACATCGACTGCGCGGCGGCCCCCACCGGCGGCGGCGTCGAGGTCCACACGATCCTCATCGCGGACAACGATCTGTGGCACCTCACGCTGATCAGCCCGGAGACGCCCCGATCGGCCGACGCCGAGGCGCGAGCGCTCGAGGGTCTGCACAGGGTCGCCGAGCACATCCTCGACTGACTCTCTAGCGGAAATCGGGAACGGCGCCGGAGCCCCTCAGCATCCGACGCCGTTCCCATTCAACGGACTGCGCATCGCGCCTTCCGGTTTCCTCGCGCGCCCCGGAAGGCGGCGGGCCGACACCCCCCCAGGTGCCCCGGTAATGAAACCGGCCCCTCAGTGTGAAGTAACAGCCCCTCATCTGTTCTTCACCTCGCCACCGCCCCCCCGGCCGGTGACTGGTCGAACTCTATGTTGCACTCGTTCCACTGGCAAGCCCATGAACTGCAGTTCTACTGTTGACTTCTGGTCAGTAACGGGAGCCGGCGGGCTCACCTGCGGTTTTGTGAACACTGTTACCAACAAACGATGGAACCAACCCTCTCCTATCCGACCCCTCCGTCCGGGCCCGACAGGACCGCCCCCGCCCGACGCCCACACGTCCACCGCCGCATCCACCGAGCTCGCACGGTTCTGTTACGCATGTTTCCTGTGCGACAATTGAGGTTAAGCTGAGTCCTGCGAATTCACCCACCGCCTCAGTGGCTCGCCCCGTCCCCGTCCGAAACGTCACCAGTGCCCGTCTGACCGCGGCCCGAAGGAGAACGATGTCCCGCCGAACCCGCTTCCTCGCGTCCCTCCTCGTCTCGACCGGCCTGGCCACCGGTCTCACCGCCGGATTCGCCCCCGCCGCGTCAGCGCAGTCCGTCTCCTTCCCCGGCCTGGAATCGGCGCCCCTCCCCCAGGTTCCCGGGGTGGCCTCGCAACCGGTCCTCACGATCCCCGTGCCGGCACCGCCGCGCCCCGCGGTGGAACCGGTGGCGTCGGTCTACCCCACCCGCGACGAGACCGTGGGGGTGGCGCAACCCGTCATGATCCGGTTCGACCGTCCCGTCGCCGACCGCGCCCGGGCGGAGGCGTCCGTCGGGATCCGGACGGCACCGGCCGTCCAGGGGAAGTTCTACTGGGTCGGCGACGCCGAGTTGCGATGGCGGCCCCACGAGTTCTGGCCCGCGGGCACGGCGGTCACCGTGTGGGCCGGCGGCCGGGAGAACACCTTCCGCACCGGCGACGCGGTCGTCTCGACCTACGACGACGCCACCCACCTGGTCACCGTCACGCGCAACGGACAGGTCGTCCGCACGATGAGGGCGTCCGCCGGGCGGGACTCCTACCCCACCCACAACGGCGTCTACTACAACGGCTGGCGTGCGCGTGAGGTCCGGATGGACTCCTCCACCTGGGGACTGGCCAGGACGGCGGGCGGATACGACACGACCGTCGAGAACGGGGTGCGGCTGAGCTACGACGGCATCTTCGTCCACTCCGCCCCGTGGTCGATCGCTGACCAGGGCGTCCGCAACGTCTCCCACGGCTGCATCAACCTGAGTCCCGAGGACGCGGCCTGGTACTACGACAACACCCGCAACGGCGACCCGTTCATCGTGGTGGGCGGACCGGGTCGGCAGTTCGGGGAGTTCGACGGTCAGGGCGACTGGAACTACTGAGTCGATCACCCTCGGGTCGGGGTGAAACACAATCGGCACAGAGCGCGACACCCTAAGAGAGCCCTCCGCCTAGGCTGAGAGGAGCCCCTCGTCTCCGCCATCCCCAGGAGTAGCAATGACCCGTTCGCCCCGGATCCCGGCCCTCACCGCGATCCTCGCCGCGGCCGCCCTCGTCCTGGGGCTCGCCCCGGGGGCGAACGCGCAGTCCGTGATGCCGCCGAGCCCGCCCGGAATCCCGCAACTGGAGAACGCACCGCTGCCCACCCCGCTCATTCCGGGAGTAGGGGCGATGCCGGTGCTCACCTACCCGGTGATCGGCCCCGATCGTCCCGCGCCCGAATACGGTGACGTCAACGTCTTCCCCACGCAGAACGAGATCGTGGGCGTGGCGCAGCCGGTCATGTTCTTCTTCGACCGGCCCATCGCGGACCGGGCCCGCGCGGAGGCCACGCTCGGCATCCGCACCGAGCCCCCGGTGGCGGGGAAGTTCTACTGGGTCAACAACTCCGAGGTCCGGTGGCGCCCGCACTCCTTCTGGCCGGTCAACACCTCGGTCACCGTCTGGGCCGGCGGCAAGCGGCAGCAGGCGTTCCGCACCGGTGACGCGCTGATCTCGGAGTACGACGACCGCACCAAACTCGTCACCGTCACCCGGAACGGCCAGCACGTGCGCACCATGCGGGCCTCCGCCGGGATGCGCGGCTGGGAGACCTACAACGGCGTGTACTACACCGGGCAGCGCGGACGGCAGGTCCGGATGAACTCCGAGGCCTTCGGGCTGCGCATCGAGAACGGCGGGTACGACTCGATCGTCCACGACGCCGTCCGGCTGAGCTACGACGGCATCTACATCCACTCGGCCCCGTGGTCCGTCGGCGACCAGGGCGTCCGCAACGTCT
>NZ_JAALDW010000269.1:0-4896 GCF_014145055.1 Dietzia sp. DQ11-38-2 | reverse complement strand
TCGTCGCCTCGACTCCGCGGCCGCCGCAGTGCTGCGGGGCCGGGCGGGACTGGTGGTGGCGCACCGGCTGAGCCAGGCCGCGGCCGCGGACCGGATCCTGGTGATGGAGCACGGCCGGATCGTGGAATCCGGGACTCATGACGAGCTGCTGCACTCGGACGGCAGGTACGCCGAGCTCAGTCGGGCGTGGTTCGGGGGAGAGTGAGGGGAGGGGTGATCGCCGGTTCCCATGGGGGAGCCTCTTCCGGCCCGTGATCCAGGCGGGACGGCGGGTAGTCGTCGCGCACCAGCAGCATGTCGGAGCCGCCCGGTTGACCTCATCAGGACGGCGTTGACCGTGCAGCTTTCCGCATCGCCGATGATGCCGTGCGCGTGCAGCGCTGATACAGGGCGGTCTAGAGGTAGCTCATCGCGGTGTCCGAAATGTGGATGGACGCGAAAAGAGCTGCCGGGACGAGCGAGGGATAGTTCTGCAGGTACAACCCCACGCAGAGGAAGTAGACCGAGGGCAGAATCGCCATCATCACCAGAATGGTCGGCGTTATCGGCGTGAGAAAGTACAACACCCACAACACCAGGTAACCGAGCAGGGCCAGAGCACCGATGAGGCCGACGACCGCGGTGCCCGGTGTGGATCGTCGTCGCGTGTTGATGACCAGTATGAGCAGGGCGATCATCACCGACTGGCAGACGAGCCCGATCACATGGACCCACGGCGGAAAGGGCGTGTCCGCCGTCAGCGGGGAGGAGACCGGGGGGAGGAGCACCCAGAGAACGTTGGGGATCATCGGCAGCAGAACGGCGACACACCCCAGAGGCGAGAAGCCGAGCCTGAACGCCTGTGCAGGGGTGATCACCCTGTCTCGGTTGCTCTGCATCCACCGAGTCTGCCAATAGCGTCAACCCCCGGTCTCCACACGATGCGAGCAGTGCCGGGGTGTGCTCCTTTGACGCCGCCGGCGAAGCGCTGGGTCACTGGAGCCGCGCGGCCACCCTCTGCCCCCACTGCTCTGCGCGGGCGTCTTCGCCCTGGATCAGCTCGGTCTCGGACGTGACCAGGAAGCTCTCGGGCTCGGCGACGAGGCTGAACCCCAGGCTAGCCAGCTTCTTCGAGATCCCCTTGGATGCCCGCCCGGTGAGGATCGCGGGCTTGTCGACGCGGGTGTCGAACGCCGCCGCGGCGCCCTCGCTCCGGGGAAGTCCCCCGAGCCAGTCCCGGATCCCCGGGCCGGCCGCGTCGGGCTCGACCGTCAGCGTGCTGTCCGGTCGGTCGGCGGCCTCGACCGCGCCCTGCCGGGTCGACTCGCGGCTCATCCCGTGGACGTGGGTGGGGCCGCCCACGATCACCAGGTCGTAGGCCGAGGTGTCCTCGTCACCGGCGTGCGAGACGGGGACAGTCGTCACGTCACCCACCTGTCCGACTCCGCGTGCGATCGCATCGGCGATGTCGTGGGTGCAGCCGTACATCGATTCAAAGACGATCAGTGTGCGCATGGTCGTGTGCCTCCCTGCTCGAGCATCGGCGAGCGCTCGTCGCTTCTGACGTGACCCACCTGGACTTATCACTCGATCCTCATCATCCGCCTCGTGTGGGACTAGCACAATGGAATGCGGGTCGGGGGTGGTCTCGAGATGGCCCGGGAGGGACAGGCCCGGTGGGTGACGACGACGAGGTCGTCACCGACGTGGCACCGACCATCGGATCACCGTTCCCCCGGCGTGCGTCGACGTGGCGAACGTGCCACCGAGGTCGTCGGCGCGTCGCCTGAGGTTGGCCAGTCCGCTCCGGTCGGTCGGCTCCTCCAGACCGACCCCGTCGTCGGCCACCTCCACCACGATGTCGTCCCCGATCCCCACGGTGACCGTCATGGACTCGGCCCGTGCGTGGCGGACGACGTTGGTCACCGACTCACGTAGCACCGCGACGACGTGTTCGGCGGTGCGCGGGCCCACCACGGACAGGGGCCCGGAGATGCGGACGCGTGTGCACAGGGAGGAGTCCCCGAGTTGTTGGTCGATCACCTCGTGGATGCGCTGCCTCAGGCGGGTCGTCTGCGTGTCCTCGGTGTGGAGGTCGAAGATCGTCGTGCGGATCTCCTGCACGATGTCCTGGAGGGTGTCGATGGTCCTCGTCAGCCGTTCACGGACATCGGGGGACCGGGTGCGCTGGAGCGTCCCCTGCAAGCTCAGGCCCGCGGCGAAAATGTGCTGGATCACGTGATCGTGCAGGTCCCGCGCGATGCGCTCCCGTTCGGCGAGGACCTCCATCTGCCGGGCGCGGGTGGCGGAGGCTTCCAGGTGGAGGGCGAGCGCAGCCTGGTCCGCGAAGTGGGCGGTCATCTCGACGTCGTCCCGGGTGAAGGCGGGCCGTCCGTCCGCGCGCACTGCCACGAGAACGCCGGTGGTGGCGTCGAACGCGCGCATCGGCGCCGCCAGTACCGGGCCGAACCCGTCGCGAACGGTAGGCGTGACCGCGCGGTCGAGCCAGTGACCACGCGAGGGCTGCCGTGACACGAATGCCGCCCCGGTCGTCGACCCCGCCACAGGAAGCGACACCCCCTCGAATCGGTCCGCCCCGGTCCCGGAAGCGACCGAGACGACGAGATGCTCCACCATGTGCGGGGGGCGTTCGGGATCGTCCGGACGCGCGACAAAGACGAGGTCGGCGTTCGCGAGACCCAGAACCCTCCTGGTGATCAGAGCCAGCACCTCGCGGTCGCCGACACCGGCGAGGAGTTCGGTGCGGACATCACGGGCGGCCTCGATCCACCTGAGGCGCGTCTGGGCGTTCTCGTGGTTGCGAGCGTTGTCGATCGCGATTCCCGCCGCCGCCGCGAGCGAGCGGATGACCGTCTCGTCGTCCTCGGTGAAGTGCTCGCCCCGGTTCTTCCCGGCGAGGTAGAGATTCCCGTAGAGCGAGCCCCGCACCCGGATCGGCGCGCCGAGGAACGTGGTCATCGTCGGATGGTGGGAGGGGAAGCCGACCGCGGCGGGATGCCGGCGGAGGTCACGCAGTCGGACCACCTCCGGCTGGGCGATCAGCAGTCCCAACACTCCGTCACCGTTCGGACGTCGGCCGATCCTCTGCCTCGTCTCCGCGTCGATCCCCTCGAAGAGGAAGTCGGACAGGGTCTGGTCTTCGCCGAGCACCCCCAGCGCGCCGTAGCGCGCGTCGAGGAGATCCATCGCGGATCGCACGATGGAACGGAGGGTCGTCTCGAGCCCGAGATCCGAGGTGATCGCGAGCATGGCGTCGACGAGCGCGTCCCTGCTGTCCCGTGGTGCCCCGGCGACCGGTGGGCGATCGTTCGCGCTCCCCGACTCGGCGGTCATTCCCGAATACTAGGACGCAGAGCGCTCGACGTACGCACCTTTTCGACCCGGGGGACGGCCCTCGCACGACGGGCTTCGTTCCCCTCATGCCGGCTCTTCGGTCTCCGGGCGCTCGTACACTGGCCCCACACCATCACCCGCCTCTGGAGGCGCCCGCGATGACCACGGTTTTCCTCGTCGACGACCATGAGATCGTCCGCCGCGGTCTCATCGAGCTCCTGGACGCCGACCCCGCGCTGTCCGTCATCGGAGAGGCGGGCACATGTGCGCAGGCTCTGGCCCGGATACCCGCCCTGCGGCCGGATGTCGCCGTGCTCGACATCCAGCTGCCCGACGGGGACGGCATCGAGCTGTGTCGTGACCTCCTGGCACAGGTGGAGGGGCTGCGCTGCCTGATCCTGACCTCGTACACCCAGGACCAGTTGATGCTGGACGCGATCATGGCCGGGGCGAGCGGGTACGTGGTCAAGGACATCACCGGTATGGAACTGGCCAAGGCCGTCGCCGACGTGGGGCGGGGCGCATCGACGTTGGACAACCGGGCGGCCGGCGTGCTCATGGATCGCCTGCGTCGGCGTCGGGAGGACGATGCGGGGCCCCTCGCGAATCTGACCACGCAGGAACAGAGATTGCTCACCCACTTGGGTGAAGGGCTGACCAACAAGCAGATCGCGGCGCGGATGTGTCTCGCCGAGAAGACGGTGAAGAACTACGTCTCCAGGCTTCTGGCCAAGCTCGGGATGGAGCGTCGCACCCAGGCCGCTGTCTTCGCGGCCCGGATCATCGACGGGCGCGGCGGGTCGTAGGTCATCCGGGTCGTGCCGTTGGTCCCTGGCCGCGGCCACTCATCCGGTGGACAGTGAGGTGATGACCGGTTCGCCTCGCTCGTCGGCCACCACGGCCCCTGCACCCTCGTCGATCCTCCGTGCCGCCGGACTCGCCTCCCGCGCCCCGTCGCTGCACAACTCGCAGCCCTGGCTGTGGAGCCTGGACGGCCCGCTGCTCCATCTACGTGCCGACCGACGCCGCCATCTGCCCAGCTCGGACCCCGACCGGCGCGGGATTTACCTGAGCTGCGGCATGATGTTGCACCACATGCGGGTCGCGCTGGCGGCCGTCGGGTGGGCCACGACCGTGGAGCGCTTCCCCGACGACGGGGATGCGGACCTCCTGGCGGTTCTGCGCATGACACCGACCCCGCCGACGATCGAGAACCGGCACCTGGCCGCGTCGATGCTGCAGCGCCGCTCGGATCGCCGGCGGTTCAGTTCCTACCCCGTGCCCGAGCACGTCTTCGCCCCGTTGACAGTGCGGGCCGCGCGGGAGGGGGTCGTGCTCGAACGACTCGAGGTGTCGTCGGCGCTGGCCGGCGCCGTCCACGCCGCGGCGCGGATCCACGCGGGCGATGACGCCTACCGGTCGGAGATCGAGGGGTGGAGTGGGTCGTCCCGTGAGGTCGACGGTGTGCCCGCCAGGAACGTACCGCGGTCCTCCGCCTCCGACGGGGCGATCGCCTCGCGGCGATTCGCGGCGGCCTCGCTGGCCGACACCGCGGCCGGGGGC
>NZ_JAALDW010000268.1:6285-10046 GCF_014145055.1 Dietzia sp. DQ11-38-2 | reverse complement strand
CGCCGTGGTCCCCGGAGCCGGCGACCCCCTCCCGTCCGAGGGCACCGTGATGCGCGCGGGCGCCGACGTGGTCTCCGGCGCCCCGGAGCTGGCCCGGCTCACCACCAACATCGCCCGGGCGCACCACGACGCCCGTGTCTCGGACTCCGGCCGGTTGGTCTACGGCGGCCACACCATCGGGCTCGCACTGGCCCAGGCCACCCGCGCACTGCCGACGATGCTCACCGTGCTCGGCTGGCACTCGTGCGACCACCTGGGCCCGGTCCGCGAGGGTGACACCCTAAGCAGCGACCTCGTGGTGGGGGCCGCTGACGACCTCCCCGGCGGCGGGACGGCGCTCGACCTCCGGTCACTCGTCACCGCCCACCGCGACGACGGCGACGCTCCCGTCCTGGACTGGTCGTTCACCGTTCTCATGCCCTGACGATCGAATCGGGGATAATGGTTGTCATGAGTTCAGGAGGCGGCGCTCGTCCGGGGATGGGTCGTCCCAAGAAGACCGCCCTCCTGGTGGCCCAGCAGATCGTCGAGGACATCTCCCGCCGCGGCAACACCGTCGGCGACCGGTTGCCGCCGGAACACCTCATGCTCGAGCACTACGGGGTCGGCCGCGGGACTCTGCGGGAGTCGCTGCGCTACCTGGAGTTGCAGGGCGTCCTCATGCTCAAGCCGGGCCCGGGTGGCGGGCCGATCGTGCAGCAACCGGACGGGGGGACGCTCGCCGCCACCCTGAGCCTGCTCCTGCAGTTCGAGAACGCCCCGTTCTCCACGATCATGGAGGCCCGCGCGGCGCTGGAGCCCACGATCGCCCGTCTGGCCACCGCGAGGATCGACGATGCCGGCCTGGCCCGACTCGCCGAGAACCTCCGCCTGACCCGGGAGGAGCTGACCGATCAGGCCGCCTTCTCCGCGCATTCCGAGCGCTTCCACGAACTCGTGGCCTGGAGCTCCGGGAACGCGCTCTTCGGCTATCTCTTCGACGCCCTGAGCGGGTTGATCGCCGGCGCCTCGATGGGCATCACCTACCCGAGGCGACAGCGCGAGTTGACCTGCGACATCCACGAGGAGATCTACGCCGCCATCTCGGACGGCGACGGGGACACGGCGTCCCACCTGATGTCGGCCCACATCAACGAGCACACCACCTACCTGGAGAAGCGGTTCCACAAGGCGCTCGCACGGCCGATACGGTGGGACCTCGACGGCTGACCCGGCCGCGCGGCTCAGATATGGCGGCCGCCGGTGATCTCGAGAACCGTTCCGGTCATGTAGCTCGACATGTCGCTGGCCAGGAAGAGCACCACCTGCGCCACCTCTGAGGGCTCGCCGGCCCGGCCCATCGGGATCTCGGCCATCTTCTCGTCCCACACGTGTTGCGGCATCGCCAGCGTCATCGCGGTCCGGATGAGACCGGGCTGGATCGAGTTGATCCGCACGTTCTTGAAGGCGACCTCCTTGGCGGCGGCCTTGGTCAACCCGACGATCCCTGCCTTGGCGGCGGAGTAGTTGGTCTGGCCCTTGAGACCGACCTTCCCGGAGATCGAGGAGACGTTGACGATCGATCCTCCCCCGTGCTCCCGCATCCGTCCGGCGGCGGCGCGGGTGCCGTTCCACGTGCCCTTGAGGTGGATCGCGATGATGTCGTCGAACTGCTGCTCGGTCATCGTGCGCATGGTGGCGTCGCGGGTGACCCCGGCGTTGTTGACGAACACCCCGAGCGGCCCGAACGCATCCTCGGCCACGTCGATCAGGTGCTCGACCGCCGCGCCGTCGCGGACGTCGCAGTTGACGTAGCGCGCCCTGCCCTGACCGCCCAGCTCGTCGACCGCGGCCGCACCCGCCTCGTCGTCGATGTCCCCCACCACGACGCGCGCGCCGTTGTCGACGAAGGTCCGGGCGATCTCCAGCCCGATCCCGCGCGCGGCGCCGGTGACGACCGCCGTCCTACCCTCGAGCAGTGCCATGGGTGTCCTCTCCTCGTGTCCGACCGGCCAGTTCGGCCAGGATCGCGTCCGTGTGTTGCCCGAGCGCGGGCACCGGCCCCATCGGCAGCTCTACGTCTGCATAGTCGACGGGCGGCAGCAGTCCGCGTACGGGTCCTGCGGGGGTGTCGACCTGTCTCCACCGGTCCCGCGCGTCGAGCTGCGGGTGGTCGACCAGCCCCCCGACATCGTTGAGCCTGGCCGCCGGGACGCCGGCAGCGTCGAGCCGGTCGGCCAGCTCCTGGGACCCGTACTCCGCGGTCAGGGCGCTGATCAGCGCATCCACCTCCCCGCGTCGGGAGACCCGGGCGATGTTGGTGGCATACCGCTCGTCGTCGACGAGGTCCGGTCGTCCGAGAACCTCGCGCACCAACGCCGCCCAACCACGGTCGTTCTGTACGCCGATGAGCACCTGGCCGTCCGTGGTCGGAAAGGCGTCGTACGGACAGATCGAGGCGTGCGAGAGACCCATACGACCGAGCTGCCGGCCCTCGTACATCCGGACGTACATCGGGTGGCCCATCCACTCGGCCGTCGCCTCGAACATGGACACCTCGATAGTGGCTCCCCGCCCGGTCCGTTCCCGCCGGAACAACGCCGACTGGACGGCCGACAGTGCGTACATCCCGGTCGCGATATCGGAGACCGGGACGCCCGACTTGGAGGCGCTCTCGGGGGTGCCGGTGATCGAGCACAGACCCGACTCGGCCTGGATGAGCATGTCGTAGGCCTTCCGACCGGAGTACGGCCCCCCGTCGCCGTAGCCGGACAGGGTGACGACGACGAGCTCGTCCTTACGCTCCCGGAGGACGGCGGCTCCGAGGCCCAGCCGCTCCATCGCTCCGGGGGCCAGGTTGCTCAGGACCACGTCCGCGCGATCGGCCAGGTCGAGCGCGACCCGGCGACCGTGGCCGGAGGCCAGGTCGAGCGCGATGGATTCCTTTCCCCTGTTGAGCCAGACGAAGTGGGAGGCCTGGCCGTGGACGGCGTCGTCGTAGGACCGCGCGAAGTCGCCCTCACCAGGACGCTCGACCTTGATGACACGAGCGCCGAGGTCGGCGAGATGCCGGGTGGCCAGCGGGCCGGCGACGGCCTGTTCGACCGCCAGGACCGTGATCCCCTCGAGAGGGAGCGGTCCGTCGCCGCTCATCGCCCGTCGGCCTCGCGGGTCGCACCACGCATGAGCCCGCCACCGATGATGAGCTTCTGGATCTCACTCGTCCCCTCGTAGAGGCGCAGCAGGCGGATGTCCCGATAGACCCGCTCGACCGCGACACCGCGCATGTACCCGGTGCCACCGTGGATCTGCACGGCCAGGTCCGCGACCTTCCCGGCCATCTCGGTGCAGTACAGCTTGGCGACGGACGGGGCGATCCGTCGGTCCTCTCCCGAGACGTACTTGGCCGCCACCTCCCGCACGAGGGCCCGACCGGACATCACCCCCACCTGCTGGTCGGCGAGCATCGCCTGCACCAACTGGAAGTCCCCGACGAGGGTGCCCCCTTGCGTGGTGGTGGACGCGTAGGACAGCGACTCGTCGAGCGCCCGCTGCGCCGACCCCACGGCGACGGCGGCGATGTGCACGCGGCCGCGGGCCAGGGACGTCATCGCCGCGCGGTACCCGGCGTCCTCGTCTCCACCCACGAGCGCCGAGGCCGGGACCCGCACGCCGCTGAAGACCACCTCGGACGTCGAGGACCCCTCCTGCCCCATCTTCCGGTCCTTCGGCCCCACCGTGACCCCGGGCGCGTCGGCGGGGACGAGGAACACGGCGATGCC
>NZ_JAALDW010000268.1:0-6267 GCF_014145055.1 Dietzia sp. DQ11-38-2 | reverse complement strand
CGGGCCGCGTCCGGGCGAACAGCACGAACAGGTCCGCCACCGGGGCGTTGGTGATGAACCGCTTGGTGCCGTCGATCACCCAGTCCCCGCCGTCCCGGACGGCCCTGGTCGTCAGTCCCGCCGGGTTGGACCCCGCGCCGTCCTCGGTCAGGGCGAAAGACGAGATGACCTCGCCGGAGGCGATCCGCTCCAGCCACTCGGCCTTCTGCTCGTCGGTACCGAAGCCCACGAGGACCTGCCCGGCGATTCCGTTGTTGGTGCCGAACAGGGACCGCATCGCCAGGCTGGTGTACCCGAACTCCATCGCCAGCTCGACGTCCTGGGACAGGTTCACCCCGAGGCCGCCCCATTCCTGAGGGATCGCGTATCCGAACATCCCCATCTCGGCCAGTCCGGTCCGGATGTCGTCCGGGACCGCGTCGGCGTCGGCGATCTCCCGCTCACGCGGGACCACCACCGTCCGGATGTAGTCGCGGGTCGCGGCGAGGATCGCGGCGAAGTCCTCCGCGTCGACCCCGGACCCCACCGCGGCGTGCGACCCCGCTCCCGGATCAGACCCCGCCGCGTCCGCCTGCACGCTCATGTTGCGCCCTTCGTCGTGAACCTCGCGGGACCGGGATCCGGTGCAGCGATGCCTAAACCATTATCATCAATTGGAAGGCGGGGCAACAGCCACCACCGGAGCGACGGGAGCCACCGATGACCGACCTCGGCGAGCCGCGACCCCTCAGCGGGATGCGCGTGATCGAACTGTCCAGCTTCGTCGCCTCTCCCCTGTGCGGGCTCACGCTCTCCCAGCTCGGCGCCGAGGTCATCCGGGTCGACCCGGTGGGTGGAGCGGCCGACGTGCACCGCTGGCCGGTCGCCCCGGACGGGACCTCGATCTACTGGACCGGGCTCAACCGGGGGAAGTCCTCGGTGACCCTCGACCTGCGGTCTGACCGGGGTCGGCAGGCGCTGCGAGACCTCGTCACCGCTCCCGGGGAGGGCGGCGGCATCCTCGTGACCAACTCCGGCGGCCGCGACTGGATGAGCCATGATCGCCTGGCGTCGGCCCGGCCCGACGTCATCACCCTCGAGCTGCTCGGGCGCCGCGACGGCGGCCCAGCAGTGGACTACACCGTCAACGCCGGCCTCGGGTTCCCCGCGATCACCGGGCCGACCGGCGGGCAGGGTGGTGAGCAGAACGGCGGCCCGGTGGTCAACCATGTCCTGCCCGCCTGGGACGTCGCGGCGGGCCTGCATGCCGCCCTGGCCGTGGTGGCCGCCGTCCGTGACCGCGAGCGGACCGGCCGGGGGCGTCGGATCGTCCTGCCCCTCGACGACGTCGCCCTGGCCACCGCCGGCACGCTGGGCTACCTCACCGAACCACAGATCGACGGTTCCTCGCGGCCTGCGGTGGGCAACTACGTGTACGGCACCTTCGGCAGGGATTTTCCCACCGCCGACGGCGGCCGGGTGATGGTCGTCGCCCTGACCACCAGACATTTCCACGACCTGGCGCGGGTGACCGGCACCCGGGATGCCGTCGACGCCCTGGAGTCGGCGACCGGCGCCGATTTCGACACCGAGGCCGACAGGTACTCCTACCGCGAGGTCCTGTCCGCCCTCTTCGCCCGGTGGTTCGCCGCACACACCACCGACGAGGTCACCCGGGCACTGGCGGCCTCGTCGGTGCTGCACGAGCGGTACCGCACCTTCGACCAGGTGGTCGCGGAGGGGGATCTCGAGGCCAACCCGCTCTTCGCTCCCCTCGAGCAACCCGGGCTGGGGTCCTACCTCGCGGCCGCGCACCCCGCGACCTTCGACGGCCGGCACATGACCGCAGGCCCCGCACCGACTCTGGGGGCGGACACCGATCGCCTCACCGCAGAAGGGCACTGAGGCACCCGTCCACTGCGTACAGTCGCCACCATGAAGGCTGCGGTGTGTGTCGACACGGAATCCCCCCTGGTGATCGAGGACATCCCGATCCCCCAACCGGCGGAGGGCGAGGTCCTGATCCGCAACACCGCCTGCGGGGTGTGCCACACCGACCTGCACGTGATGAAGGGCGAGGTCCAATTTCCCCTGCCCGGGGTCCTGGGGCACGAGGTCTCCGGGGTCGTCGCCGAGGTCGGCCGCGGCGTGACGGCGGTCCGCCCGGGCGACCGCGTGGTGGGCTCGTTCATCATGCCGTGCGGGTGGTGCGAGAACTGTGCCCGCGGGATGGAGGACCTGTGCTCGACGTTCTTCGAGTACAACCGCCTGCGCGGGACCCTGTACGACGGCGAGACCAGGCTCCACCGCGCGAACGGTGAGCCGCTGTCCATGTATTCCATGGGCGGCCTCGCCGAGTACAGCGTCACGCCCGCCACCGCGGTGTTCGCCCTCCCGGAGGAACTGGACCTCGCGGACTCGGCGATCCTGGGGTGCTCGCTGTTCACCGCCTACGGTGCCGTGCGGAACGTCGGGGACGTCCGGACCGGTGAGTCGGTCGCGGTCGTGGCGGTGGGCGGGGTCGGGCAGAACATCGTCCAGCTGGCGGCGGTGAGCGGCGCCGAATCCGTCATCGCCATCGACGTGGACGACGAGAAACTCGCCCTCGCACGCCGCATGGGCGCCACCCACACGATCAACTCGCGGCAGGTCGATGCGACCGAGGCGGTCATGGAGATCACCGGCGGCAGGGGCGTCGACACCGCCTTCGAGGCCCTCGGATCAGCGGCCACCACCCGCCAGGCCACCGAGATCGCGCGCGAGGGCGGCAGGGTCGTGGTGGTGGGCATCCCGCCGGCCGGAACGGTGCTCGATGTCGACCTCGCGCGGGTCGTGAGACGCAAGATCCAGATCAAGGGTTCCTACGGCGCCCGCGCACGGCAGGACCTGCCCGCGCTCATCCGGCTGCTCGCCGCAGGGAGACTCGATCTGAGCAGTGTGATCTCGCGGCGCGTGGGGCTTGAGGAGGCGCCCGGGACCTACCAGGCGCTCGACCGCGGGGAGGTTCTCGGCCGCGCCGTCGTGCTCACCGGGGCCTGAGCCGGGCCGGGGCCGGGGCCCGACCCTCAGCACAGGCCCCGCCGCGACGCCCCCTCGCCGGGCATCCGCACGCGCGAGAGTACGCCCACAGCGCAGCCGCCCCCGACGATGGCGTCTGGCGTGCGCAGATGCGCAGGCTGGAGTTCATCGCGGGGGGCGGCTGCGAGTCCCCGGTCAGCCGCTCGCGCGGATGCTCGCCGACCGCAGTTGCACGCCGACCGCGGATGCACGCCGACTCGTGATGTGAGGGCCTACTGGGGACGCTTGGGCCGGCTGGTGATGCGAGGGCCGTCAGAGTAGCTCGATGATCGTGGCGTTGGCCTGTCCACCGCCCTCGCACATCGTCTGCAGGCCGTACTTGATGCCCTCGTTCTTCATGTGATGGACGAGGTCGGCGAAGATCCGGGCCCCGGAGCCGCCGAGCGGGTGGCCGAGGGCGATCGCGCCACCGTTGGGGTTGAGCCTGGCCGGGTCGGCGCCGGTCTCGGCGAGCCACGCCATCGGGACCGAGGCGAAGGCCTCGTTGACCTCGAACACACCGATGTCGTCGACGGTCAGGCCGGAACGCTCGAGAGCCTTGGCCGTGGCCGGGATCGGTGCCGTGAGCATGATGACCGGATCGTCCCCCGCCAGAGTGGCGGTGTGGACCCGGGCGATCGGGGTGCAGCCGTACCTGGCGGCGGCCTCCTCGCTCATGACGAGGATCGCCGCGGAGCCGTCCGAGATCTGCGAGGCGTTGCCGGCGTGGATCACACCGTCGGACTTGAACGGGGTCTTGAGCCCCGCCAACCCCTCGACCGTGCTCCCCCGGCGGATTCCCTGATCGGCGTCGAAGACCCCGTCCGGGGTGGTCACCGGGACGATGTGTCCGGCGAAGAACCCGGCGTCCTGGGCGGCAGCGGCCTTCTCGTGCGAGGCCACGGCGAACTCGTCGAGCTGCGTGCGGGACAGGCCCCATCGCTCGGCGATCATCTCGGCGCCGACACCCTGGTTGGGCATGGTGCCGTCGTAGCGATCGAGGAAGTCCTGCCCGTACGGGATCCCCTCGCCGGTGATGGAGCTGCCCATCGGCTGACGGGTCATGGATTCGACACCGCCGGCCACCACCACGTCGTGGTAGCCGGACTCGACGACCGCGACGGCGAAGCTCAGCGCCTGTTGAGACGACCCGCACTGGCGGTCGACGGTCACACCCGTGACGGTCTCGGGCCAGCCGGCCGAGAGAACCGCTGTGCGTGCGATGTCCCCGGTCTGCTCACCGGCCTGGGTCACGCACCCCCAGATCACGTCCTCCACGACCCCGGGGTCGATTCCGGCGCGCTCGACCAGAGCGTTCAGGACCGTGCCCGACAGATCGGCCGGATGCACGCCGGCCAGACCACCGTTGCGTTTGCCGACCGCGCTGCGCACGGCCTCGACGATTACTGCTCCCATATCCCGCATTCCTCCAACTCGGTCCACCTGGAACTGGTGGAAACTCCTAGTGTTACCCGATGAACGGCGGCGTACGCCGGAGTTCGCCGCGCGCGATGGTGCGGCGGTGCACGGCGTCCGGCCCGTCCACGATCCTCAGGGCCCGCGCCCAGGCGTAGAAGTACGCCAGTGGCGTGTCGTCGGACACCCCCGCCCCGCCGAAGATCTCGATCGCCCGGTCGATCACGGTGCAGGCGACCTGTGGCGCGATCACCTTGATGGCGGAGATCTCGAACCGGGCCTCCTTGGCCCCGACGGTGTCGATCATCCAGGCACAGTGCTGGACCTGGAGGCGGGCCTGGTCGATCTCGATGCGGGAGTTGGCGATGTGCTCCTGCACTACGCCCTGTTCCGACAGGTACCCGCCGAAGGCGTGGCGGGACTTGGCGCGGTCGACCATGAGGGCCAACGCCCGCTCTGCCATCCCGATGGCACGCATGGCGTGGTGGATCCGGCCCGGGCCGAGGCGCGCCTGGGCGATCGCGAACCCGGCCCCCTCCTCGCCGAGCAGGTTCGACGTCGGCACGCGGACGTCCGAGAAGACCAGCTCGCAGTGGCCGTGCTGGTCCTGGTAGCCGAACAGCGGCAGGTTTCGCTCGATGGTCAGCCCCGGGGTACCCCGCGGCACCAGCACCATGGACTGCTGACGGTGCGTCTCGGCGGAGGAGTCCGTCTTGCCCATGACGATGAAGATCTCGCATCGCTCGTCCGCCACTCCCGTGATCCACCACTTGCGGCCGTTGATCACGTACTCGTCACCCTCGCGGCGGATGACGGTCTGGACGTTCGTCGCGTCCGAGGAGGCGACGTCCGGCTCGGTCATGGCATAGGCCGAGCGGATCGTGCCCTCCTTGAGCGGCTCGAGGTAGGCCGCCTTCTGCTCGTCGGTCCCGAACAGGTGGAAGGTCTCCATGTTCCCCGTGTCGGGGGCCTGCGAGTTGATGGCCTCCGGGGCGATCACCGGCGACCAGCCCGAGATCTCCGAGACCGCGGCGAACTCGAGATTGGAGATGCCGGACCACTCGGGCAGGAAGAGGTTCCACAGCCCCCGCCGGCGCGCCTCCGCCTTGAGGTCCTCCATGACGGGCGGGTGCTCGTGGTCGCCGTGGGTGCGGAGGTACTCGGCCCATACCGGTTCGGCGGGGAAGACATGCTCGCGCATGAACTCCCACATGTTCTCCTGCAGCTCGACGCTGCGCTGACTGGGGGCGAATTCCATGGTGCTCTCTCCTGGATCTGGGGTGTGTTGTGGGGCATGCCGCCTGGTGAAAGGGCACGCCTCCTAGTGAAGGGTCATGCCGCCGTCGACGGTGAGAGTCGACCCGGTGACGAACGACGAGGCGTCGGAGGCGAGGAACAGAAGGGCGGAGTCGAGCTCCGGTTGCAGGCCCAACCGTCCGAAGATCGTGCGCCCCGTGATGTCGGCGAGCATCGACTCCGGGATCTCGTCGGTCATCTCCGAGGCGAAGTACCCTGGGGCGAGCGCGTTGACGCGGATCCCCCGCCGGCTCCCCCACTGCGCCGCGAGGTCCCGGGTCAGCCCCAGGACGGCGGCCTTCGAGGCGGAGTAGGCGGCCTGCGGGGCGAATCCCGCGGTCAGTCCGAGGACGCTGGCCACGTTGACGATGCTCGACCCCGGCTCCATGACGGCCGCGCACTCCTTGGCCGCCCAGTAGGCGCCGTGGAGGTTCACGTCCACCACACCCCGGAACTGCTCGGGTGTCTCCTTGAGCGCGGGCACCGCGGTACCGACTCCGGCGTTGTTGACCAGGATGT
>NZ_JAALDW010000267.1:0-1455 GCF_014145055.1 Dietzia sp. DQ11-38-2 | reverse complement strand
GCCCGGGGCGCTCGCGCCGGTCGTCCCGCCGGGGGTCGCGGCGATCGTCCTGCCGATCACGCCGGGCCGGCCGCTCGGGCTCCCGCATGAGGAAGTCGGCGGAGTTCCTGGACTGGGTGGCGAGGGCGGCGGCGATGTCGGCCATCGAGACCGAGTGTTCGGCGGCGTACTCCTCCACGAGGCGGCGGAACATCGCCAGGTTCGGGTCGTTCAGGCTCTCCGTGATCGACTGGGCGAACTTGGCCATGCGCATCTCGTTGACGTCGTCCACGCTCGGCAGCTGGATCTCCGTCAGCGGCTGCCTGGTGGCCCGCTCGATCTGCGAGAGCAACCGCCGTTCCCGCGGGGTGACGAACAGCAGCGCCTGGCCACTGCGACCCGCGCGGCCCGTGCGGCCGATCCGGTGGACGTACGACTCCGTGTCATGCGGGATGTCGTAGTTGACCACGTGGCTGATCCGGGGCACGTCCAGACCACGCGCTGCGACGTCCGTGGCCACCAGGATGTCGGTCCGACCGTCCTTGAGCGCCTCGATGGTCCGCTCGCGAAGGTTCTGGGGGATGTCGCCGTTGATCGGTGCCGCGGAGAACCCACGGGCCCGCAGACGTTCCGCCAGCTCCTCCGTGGCCGATTTGGTACGGACGAACAGGATCATCGCGTCGAAGTCCTCGACCTCGAAGATCCGCGTCAGCGCGTCGAGTTTGTCGCGGTGGTTCACCAGCACATAACGCTGCTGGATGGTCGGCGCCGTGGCCGTCTTCGAGGCGACCTTCACCTCGGCCGCGTCGGTGAGGTACTTCTGGGAGATCCGGCGGATGGCAGCCGGCATCGTGGCCGAGAACAGCGCGACCTGGGTGGACTGCGGGGTGTCCGAGAGGATCCGTTCGACATCCTCCTGGAAGCCCATCGCGAGCATCTCGTCGGCCTCGTCGAGGACGAGATGACGCAGGCCCGACAGGTCGAGCGTGCCCTTCTTCAGGTGATCGATCACCCGACCGGGCGTCCCCACGATGATCTGTGCCCCCCGCCGCAGACCGGAGAGCTGGATCCCGTAGGCCTGCCCACCGTAGATCGGCAGGACGCTGACCTGAGGCATGTTGGCGGAATAGGTGATGCACGCCTCGGCGACCTGCAGCGCGAGCTCGCGGGTGGGGGCCAGCACGAGCGCCTGCGGGCTCTTGACCGACGGGTCGATGAGGGAGAGGATCGGCAGCGCGAAGGCCGCGGTCTTGCCGGTTCCGGTCTGCGCCAACCCCACGACGTCGCGGCCCTCCATCACCAGCGGGATGATGGCCGCCTGGATGCCCGAGGGGACCTCGTACCCGACGTCCTTGACCGCCTTGGCGACGGCCGGGTCGAGCCCCATGTCGGCGAACGTGACGGCGTCGTCGCCCGCGTTCTCCGCGGCGGTCTCCGCGGCCGGGGCGCGCTTGCCCGAGGCGCCTCCGCTCGACG
>NZ_JAALDW010000266.1:0-1164 GCF_014145055.1 Dietzia sp. DQ11-38-2 | reverse complement strand
ACGGCGGCCGGGCCCCCGAGGGGGTGCGGGAGTCCGTCGAACGCATCGCCCGGCGCGGGGCCACGCCGCTGGTGGTGGCCGAGATGACGGTCCGCGCCAACGGGGCCGGGGATGCGACGAAGACCGGCGACGACGAGGGCGGCGAGCTGATTCCGGCCAGCGCACCCCGGGTCCTCGGGACCGTCGAGCTCTCGGACGTGGTCAAGCCCGGAATGCGCGAGCGTTTCGCCGAACTGCGGGCCATGGGGATCCGCACCGTCATGATCACCGGGGACAACCCGCTCACCGCCGCGGCCATCGCCGCCGAGGCGGGGGTCGACGACTACCTGGCCGAGGCCACCCCGGACGACAAGATCGCGCGGATCCGCGCCGAGCAGACCGGGGGGCGCCTGGTCGCGATGACCGGTGACGGCACCAACGACGCCCCCGCCCTGGCCCAGGCCGACGTCGGCGTGGCCATGAACTCGGGCACCACGGCCGCCAAGGAGGCCGGCAACATGGTGGATCTGGATTCGGACCCCACCAAACTCATCGACATCGTGGGCATCGGCAAACAGTTGCTCATCACCCGCGGCGCGCTCACCACGTTCTCGCTGGCCAACGACCTGGCCAAGTACTTCGCCATTCTGCCGGCGCTGTTCGTGGGGATCTTCCCGCAGCTGGACAGGCTCAACGTCATGGGGCTCGCGAGCCCCGAGTCGGCGATCTTGTCCGCGGTGATCTTCAACGCGATAGTCATCGTGCTGCTGGTCCCGCTCGCCCTCCGGGGCGTGAGGTACCGGGCGGCCTCCGCCGCGTCGCTGCTGCGGCGCAACTTGCTGATCTACGGGGTCGGCGGCGTGATCGCGCCGTTCCTCGGGATCTGGCTCATCGACCTGCTCGTCCGACACCTCCCCGGGATCGCGTGACTCATGTCCACTCTCACCACTGCTCTGCGCCAGCTGCGGCCGGCCCTCGTCGTCGTCGCCCTCGCCACCCTCCTGTGCGGCCTCGCCTATCCGGTTTCGGTCTGGGCGGTCTCGCGGCTCGACACCGCCTCGGCCGAGGGGTCGATCGTCCGGGACGCCGCCGGCTGCGCGGTCGGTTCGGCGCTCCTCGCCACCGACCCGCAGGTCGAGCCCGGCCAGCCGGATCCGTTCTTCCACGCCCGTGTCGTGGGGTCCG
>NZ_JAALDW010000265.1:0-2626 GCF_014145055.1 Dietzia sp. DQ11-38-2 | reverse complement strand
GCAAGGACTCGGAGATGCAGGCCATGTTCGTCCGACTCCGGGCGCTCATGGCCTCCGGTGGCCGGGCGGCCGTGGTGGTCCCGGGCCACGGCACCGTCGATCGCGTCCTGGAGCGACTGTCCGAGGCCGAGGTCCCGGCCACCGCCGCCCCGGCGGGATCCGAGCCCGCCCCCGGCGTGGTGTCGGTGTACGAGGCGATCCTGCACGGAGGGTTCGCGCTGGCGACCGACTCCGGGGAGCAGGGGGACCAGCTCGTCGTCGTCTCCGAGACGGATCTCACCGGCAACCGACTCGGCGCCACCGCGCGCCCCAAGACGCGCCACGCCAAGCGCCGCAACCAGGTGGACCCCCTGGCCCTCAAGGCCGGCGACTGGGTGGTGCACGACCAGCACGGCATCGGCCGGTTCGTGGAGATGGTCGAGCGGCAGGTGCGCGGCGGGGACGGCTCGAGCCGGCGCGAATACGTGGTGATCGAGTACGCGCCCGGCAAGCGCGGCGGCGCCGGAGACCGCCTGTTCGTGCCCATGGAATCCCTCGGCCAGCTGAGCCGCTACGTGGGCGGGGAGGCGCCGACGCTGAGCAAGATGGGCGGCGCTGACTGGCAGAACACCAAGCGCAAGGCCCGCAAGGCCGTACGCGAGATCGCCACCGAGCTGGTGCAGCTCTACGCCAAGCGCCAGTCCGCACCCGGCCGCGCCTTCGGCCCCGACACCCCGTGGCAGCGGGAGATGGAGGACGCGTTCCCGTTCACCGAGACCGTCGACCAGCTCACGGCGATCGAGGAGGTCAAGGGGGACATGGAGAAGACCGCCCCCATGGACCGCGTGGTGGTGGGTGACGTGGGCTACGGCAAGACCGAGGTGGCGGTGCGGGCGGCGTTCAAGGCCGTGCAGGACGGCACCCAGGTGGCCGTGCTCGTGCCCACCACGCTGCTGGCCCAGCAGCACCAGGCGACCTTCGTCGAGCGCATGACCGGGTTCCCCGTGACCGTCAAGGGCCTGAGCCGGTTCACCTCCGACGCGGAGGCCAAGGAGATCCTCGCGGGCCTGGCCGACGGCACGGTGGACGTGGTGATCGGCACCCATCGCCTGCTCGCGACGGGTGTCCGGTGGAAGAACCTCGGCCTGGTGGTGGTGGACGAGGAGCAGCGCTTCGGCGTGGAGCACAAGGAACACATCACCTCGCTGCGCACCCACGTGGACGTGCTGACCATGTCCGCCACGCCCATCCCGCGGACGCTGGAGATGTCGCTGGCCGGGATCCGGGAGATGAGCCAGATCCTCACCCCGCCCGAGGAGCGCCTGCCCGTGCTCACGTACGTGGGGGCGCACTCGGACAAGCACGTCGCCGCCGCGATCCGCCGCGAACTGCTGCGTGAGGGGCAGGTGTTCTACGTGCACAACCGGGTGCGGACCATCGACGCCACCGCGGCCAAGATCCGCGACCTGGTGCCCGAGGCGCGGGTGGTGGTGGCCCACGGGCAGATGGGGGAGGAGCAGCTCGAGCAGACCGTCGGCGGGTTCTGGAACCGCGAATACGACGTGCTGGTGTGCACGACCATCGTCGAGACCGGCCTGGACATCTCCAACGCCAACACCCTGATCGTCGACCGCTCCGACCAGCTGGGCCTGTCGCAGATGCACCAGCTGCGCGGGCGCGTGGGACGGTCGCGTGAGCGTGGGTACGCCTACTTCCTCTACGACCCCGAGAAGCCGCTCACCGAGACCGCCTACGACCGGTTGGCGACCATCGCGCAGAACAACGACCTGGGTGCCGGCATGGCCGTGGCGATGAAGGACCTCGAGCTGCGCGGGGCCGGCAACGTGCTGGGCGCCGAACAATCCGGGCACATCGCCGGCGTCGGCTTTGACCTCTACATCCGTCTGGTCGGCGAGGCGGTGGAGGCGTACCGCGCCATCGCCGACGGCGAGTCCGTGGAGGTCGAGGAGGAGGTGGGCGAGATCCGCATCGAGCTCCCCGTCGACGCCTACATCCCGGTCGAATACGTCGACGGCGACCGGCTGCGACTCGAGGCGTACCGCAAGCTGTCCCAGGCACGGGCTCCCGAGGACATCGACGCGGTGGTCGAGGAACTGGTGGACCGCTACGGTCCCATGCCCGCCGAGGCCCGGCGCGTGGTGTCGGTGTCGCGGCTGCGGCTCGTGTGCCAGAAGTACAAGGTGCGGGAGATCGTGCTGGCCGGCTCCCGCCTGCGCGTGGGCCCGCTCGACCTGCTCGACTCGCAGCAGATCCGCCTCAAGCGCATGTACCCGGCCGCCCAGTACCGGGCCACGCAGAAGACCGTGCTGCTCCCGCTGCCCAAGGCCGCCGGAGCGCGTGCCGGCGCGGGCGCGGAGAAGGCGCGCGACGACGAGATGCTGCAGTACGCCGCCGACTTCCTCACCGCCATGGCAGGGGATCCGGAGGGCTCGAATCCGGTGATCCAGGCGGAGCCGGTGTCGGTGTGAGTCCCGAGCCCGGTCGCGAGCCCGACCCCGGCGATGGGCCGGGCGCTGGATCGGGTGCGGGGGATCGGCTCGCCGAGGCGATCGAGGTGATGGGCCGGATCCGCCGCGACGGCGAGTGGGAGGCCGCCCAGACCCATGCCTCGCTGCTGCCGTACCTG
>NZ_JAALDW010000264.1:0-2054 GCF_014145055.1 Dietzia sp. DQ11-38-2 | reverse complement strand
GGCGGGCGTACTCGTCCCGCAGGGCCGAGTCGCGGATGTCGGCGACCACCGGAACCGTCCGGCGCAGCGCCTCGACCCGGCCCTCCGCGTGGTCGAGGTCGTACTCCCCGAGCATCGAGCGGATGGCGAACTCGAACATCGGCACCCGGGTGGAGATGAGGTCCCGCACTGCCGCGTCACCCTTGTTCTGCCTCAGGTCACACGGGTCCTGGCCGGCGGGCGCCACCGCGACGAAGGTGCGACCGGAGAACTGCTGGTCACCGGAGAACGCCCGCATCGCGGCCTTCTTGCCGGCCTCGTCCCCGTCGAAGGTGTAGATGATCTCGCCGCGGAAGTAGTTGTCGTCCAGCATCAACCGCCGGAGCGTGGACAGGTGGTCCTCGCCGAACGCGGTGCCACACGCGGCGACGGCGGTGGTCACGCCCGCCGCGTGCATCGCCATGACATCCGTATATCCCTCCACCACCACCGCGCGGCGCTGGGAGGCGATGTCCCGCTTGGCCAGGTCCAGGCCGAACAACACCTGGGACTTCTTGTAGAGCATCGTCTCCGGAGTGTTCATGTACTTGCCCAGCGTGTCGTCCTCGAAGAGCTTGCGCGCGCCGAAGCCGATCACCTCCCCCGCGAGATTGCGGATCGGCCACAACAGGCGACGGTGGAAGCGGTCGATGAGCGTCCCCCGCGAACTGGTCTTGGACAGGCCCGCCGATTCCAGCTCCTTGGGCTCGAACCCCTGCCGCATCAGATGCTTGCTCATCGTGTCCCAGCCCGCCGGCGCGTACCCACACCCGAACGTCTCGGCGTGGGAGAGGTCGAAGCCGCGGTCGAGCAGGAACGCCCGGGCGGTCTCGGCCTCCGCGTCCTCGCGGAGACGCTCGGCGTAGAACTGCTGCGCAGCGGCGTTGGCCTGGACCAACCTCGACCGGGTCCCGCGGTCACGCTGGATCACCTGTCCGCCGCCCTCGTACGAAATGCGGTACCCGATCCTGTCCGCGAGCTGCTCCACGGCCTCGACGAAGCTGATGTGCTCCATCTTCATGAGGAAGGCGAACACGTCGCCGCCCTCACCGGTCGAGAAGCAGTGGAAGTAGCCGTGCTGGGGCCGGACGTGGAACGAGGGCGTCTTCTCGTCCTTGAACGGGGACAGTCCCTTCATGGAGTCCGCCCCGCCTGGTTTGAGCGCGACGTATTCGCCGACGATCTCCTCGATGCGAGTGCGTTCGCGGATCGCGGCGATGTCCTGCTCCGGAATCCGCCCTGCCATGCCGCCCAGAGTAACCGTCCGGACGGGAGACCGGCGTGGCCCCCGCGACAGGCCGATACGCTGGCCGCATGATCGCACCCCTGCCCCGCGCCCACGCCATACGGAACCCAGGGTCCCGCACGGTGGCGGCCTTCGCGTTCCTGGTGGCCCTCCTCGTCGGTCTCGTCGGGTGGGCGACGCCGTCGGCCTCGGCCGAACCGCCGTCCCGGCTGCAGCAGCAGGTCACGGATTCCGCAGGAGTGCTGGGCGCGCAGACGACCGCCGTGGAGGACCGTCTCGCGGAGCTCCGGTCGACCGACAACCTCCAACTCTGGGTGGTCTACGTCGACAGCTTCGACGGGGTGCCCGCGCAGTTGTGGGCACAGGAGACGGCCCGGCTGTCCGACCTGGGGGCCTCCGACGTGCTGCTCGCGGTGGCGGTCGGTGACCGCGGATACTGGTTCGAGTCCACCGACCCGCGTGCGGATCAGCGGATCGCCGACAGGGACATCGAGCCGCGACTCGCGGAGGACGACTGGGCCGGTGCGGCGATCGGTGCCGCCGACGGGCTCGAACGCCAGGGATCGGGCTCCGGGCTCTCCGGCGCCGCTCTGCTCGGACTCATCGCGCTGATCGTCATCGTGGTGGCCGCGGTACTGCTGGTCAGCCGGCGGCGCCGGGCGACCCGAACGGCCCGTCAGGCCGAGTCCGCCCGCGAGATACCCGGAGATGACACCGCCCGGCTGTCCGCGCTGCCGGTGGACGTCCTCGACTCCCGCGCCCGCGCCGGCCTGGTCGAGGCCGACCAGGC
>NZ_JAALDW010000263.1:0-4297 GCF_014145055.1 Dietzia sp. DQ11-38-2 | reverse complement strand
TCCACGTGTCCGGCTCCGCCTTCTGCAGCCAGTGGGTGGGGTGGTTGTAGGACAGGGTCGAGACCTTGATGCTCTCGTTGACCCCTGAGCGGACCGCCTCCACCACTCCCCCCGCCTCGGTGACCAGCGCGCTCACCCGGTCGGCGACCGAGGCGTCGACGATCGCCCGCAGGCTGGCCCGGCCGGGGGGCATGGCCTCGTCGGGCGGCAGACACCCGGCGACGTGGGCGCCGTCCGCCGAGCACAGCCGTGGGGCGGGGTCGAGTCGGTGGATCCGCGGGACCACGGAGAAGGCGTCGTGGTGATCGTCGAAGCTGGCGTAGACGCACCGCCAGTCCTGCAGGGGTTCGATCCGCACGGTGGCGCGCACGATGATCCCCGCGACCCCGTAGGTGTGCACGAACGGCTGGGCGTCGTCGCCCTCCAGGTGCACGATCTCGGCGTCCGGGTGGGCGTAGACCACGTCGAGCGCCTCGACGAACCCCTCGTGGTTGCGGCCGTGGACGATCGTGCCGGTTCCGGCGGACCCCCCGGCGAGGAATCCCCCCAGGGTGGACTGCACGGTCGAGGGATACATCCACAGCTGCGAGCCGTCCCGCGCGAGGCGTTTCTCCAGGCTCATCATGCGCACGCCGGCCTCCGCGGTGACCGTCCCGGCCTCCGGGTCCACGTGGTCGATGCCCCGCAGCGCGGTCAGGTCCAGCACGAGCCCCCCGTGCAGCGGGACCACCTGACCGTAGTTGCCGGTGCCCTTGCCACGTGAGGTGATGGGGACGCCGCGCCGGACGGCGGCCCGGACGACGGCGGGGACCTGATCGACGCTCGTGGGCCGCACAACCACCTCGGGCCGTCCGATGGGCCACTGCGCACGCAGGATGGGGCTCAGGTACGAACCGTCCTGCGAGGCCTTGTCGAGGCTGCGGTCGTCGGTGAGGACGAGGTCCGGGCCGAGCAGCGCGGTCAGGTCCTCCACGAGTCCGCCCACGTCCGGGGCCGTGGCGACCGGGGGCGTCACCGTCTGGGTCTCGCTCACTGGGGTGCCTTCCTGTGTCGGGTGGTCACTCGGGTGGGGGTCAGTTCATCCCGATGGTCGGGTCGATGAACCGGTTGGTCGCGATGGTCTCCGGGGTGACGTCCTCGGCGATCGAGACGTCGGCGGCCTCGTAGATGCCCGAGACGAGCTCGACGATGTCGGCCAGTCGGTCCTCGTCGAAGTTGCCGATCGTCGAGTCGGGACCGTTGCCGACGATCTCGCGCTCGAGCATGGCCTCGACGGCAAAGTCGGCCAGTTCGTCGCTGTAGACCCACCCGGTGTTGAACTGCTCGACGGCGTCGACGATCACCTCGTTGGTGCGGCTGGGGTCGGCGAAGTACTCGACCTCGGCCTGCTGCAGGACCGGCACCAGCATCTCCAGGCAGGCGGCGTTGTCCTCGAGCTCGGCCGAGCGCACCGCCATCATGGACTTGTAGATCGGGTATCCGGTGTCGTGGAGCAGCTCGTAGGCCACGGGCTTACCCCACTCGGGGACCTCGTTCTCGTAGATGAACGGCTCGGCGCTGGCGTAGCCCTGCTGCGCGACCGTCCCGCCCGCCGCCACGAAGTTGGACGGCGAGCCGTCGTAGCTGCCGTCGACCTGCGCGGGATCCAGGATCCCCTCTCCGGTGAGGTAGTCCATGTACGCGTTGCCCTCGAAGTACAGGACCCGGGTGCCCTCGTCCTTGAGGTCGGCGATCCGCGCCACGTCCGGGTAGGTCTCCGGGTCCCACATGATCATCTGCGGGTTGATGTCGAGCGGGGCGAACACCCCGACGGTCGGGTTGTTGAGGGAGTTCTGCACGGCCTGGTCCGAGTCCACGTACCCGAGCATGATGTCGGGATCCTGGTACATCTGCGCGGTCACCTGTTGGAACCCGATCGCCGGACCGCCGGTGCGGATTTCCACGTCCACACCGGTGTACTCCCCGGAGGCGAACAGCGGACCCGAGACCGCCTTGGCCGCGGCGTCGATCGTGGGATCCGGTCCCAGGAGTTCGTAGAGGTGACCGTGTTCGGCCTCCGGGTTCCAGTCGGTCTGGACCACCACGGTGGCGGGGCAGCTCTCGCTGAGGTCCACCGCCCCGATCTCGCCGGTGTAGCCGGACGCGGCCTCGGTCTCGGTGTCGCCACCACCGCAGGCGGTGAGTGTGGCGGCTCCGAGGGTGCACACGGCGGCGACGGAGAGCACGGTCCTGGTGGTGTGGGTGCGGCGCATGGGGGTCTCCTCCCGGGGACCGGATCCGGCCTCCCGTATTGACGTGATCAATATCTATAGTGAAACGGCGCTTCGTTTCGGTTGTGTTGCCGGTCGGGCAGATGTGGGTTAATGCGCAGACGTGGGGGGACGCACGGCGACCGTCACCGCTGGTCCTCGGCGTTGTACCACCGGCCCACCACCTTGCGGGAGAGCAGCCCGAAGGCCAGGAACACGGCCACACCGAGCAGCGACGCCAGCAGGATGGAGGCGAACAACTCCGGGGACTGCAACCGGGCCCGGTAGGTGTCGATGAGGATGCCGATACCGGGGTCGCCCTGCTTGAAGAAGAAGTCCCCGACGATCGCGCCCACCACGGAGAGCCCGGCGGCCACCCGCAGTCCCTCGAACAGGGCGGGCAGCGCGGCCGGCGCCTCGAGTTTGCGCAGCACGGTCAACCGGCCGGCGTGGTGGAGTCGGAAGAGGCGCCGCAGCCCCGGGTCGACGGACTTGAGTCCGAACAACGTGTTGGAGACGATCGGGAACAGGGCGATGAGCACGCAGACGAACACCCGCGCGGTGAAGCCGAAGCCGAACCAGAAACCGATGAGCGGCACCAACGCGAGGATCGGGATGCACTGCAGCACCACCGCGTAGGGGAACAGGGAGCGCTCCGCCCACGTCTCCTGGCTCATCAGGATGGCCCACACCACGCCGATCACGAACGCGATCGCCAGGCCGGTCAACGCCACCACCGTGGTCCGTTCGAGCGCGTCGAGCATCGCCGGGAGGTTGTCGCCCATGAACCCCTCGGTGATGACGACGTGCGGAGCGGGCATCAGGAAACGCCGCGAGGGTTCGAGCACCACGTAGCTGATGAAGTACCAGACCCCCAGGACCATGGCCAGCACGACGAGCGGACCGCCGATGCGCACCAGCGGGCCGTCCGCGGACAGTCGCGGACGCGAGCGCCTCGCCGTCGTCGTCGTCGTCGCCGACCGCGACCCCGGACCCCCGGACCCGGAGCCGTCGTGGGGACCCGGCTCCTCGCCTGGTGCGATCGACCCGGGCGTGGCGCGACCCGCCCGGAGAGCCTGCGAGGCAGTGGTCGTGTTGTCCATCAGTGTGCCTCCTCGAGTGCCTGGGAAACCTCGCCGACGAGGTTGATGTAGTCAGCCGAGTAGCGGACCTCGGGGTCGCGGGGGACGTCGAAGGGAACCTCGACGGAGTGGATGATGCGACCGGGTCGGCCGGACATCACCACGACGCGGGTGGACAGATACACCGCCTCCGACACCGAGTGCGTGATGAAGAGGCCCGCGAAGCGCTTGGCGGCGAACAACCCCAGGAGTTCGTCGCCGAGTCGTTGCCGCGTGATCTCGTCGAGCGCGCCGAACGGCTCGTCGAACAGGAACAGTTCCGGCTCGAGCGTGAGCGACCGCGCCAGCGACACCCGCATCTTCATGCCGCCGGACAGCTCGCGCGGCAGGGACCGCTCGAAACCGGACAGCCCCACGAGGTCGATCGCCTCCTGCGCCCGCCGACGCCGCTCGGTCTTGCCGATCCCGTCGAGCTCGGCCAGCATCTCGACGTTCTGCGCGACGGTGCGCCACGGCAACAGCGTGGCGTCCTGGAAGACGTACCCCACCCGGTCGGTGCCGGTCTGCATGTAGCCGTCGGTGTGTTCCGCGAGCCCCGAGGCCAGGCCGAGGAGCGTGGATTTGCCGCAGCCCGAGGGCCCCACCACGCTGACGAACTCGCCCGCCCCCACGCGCAGATCCACGCCCTCGAGCGCGCGCGTGCCGTTGGGGTAGGTGACGCCGACGTCGGAGAACCCGAGGATCTCGGCACCCGGTCGCAGGGCGGGGCGGGCTGGGGTCGTCATGGCAGCTCCTGGAGGTCGGGAGAGTGGTTCGGGGGGTGGAAGGGGTCGACGACGACGGACGCCCTCGCGGACACGACGCGGCCCGCGCGCAGCACGATCCGGTCCACGGGGGCGTCGGCGATCACGTCGTCGAGCCCGCTCGCGCGCACGAGCAGCAGGTCCGCGCGACGGCCGGGAACGG
>NZ_JAALDW010000262.1:3964-13882 GCF_014145055.1 Dietzia sp. DQ11-38-2 | reverse complement strand
TCGTCGCGGCCCAGGCGCGCCGGATCCAGCCCGTTGGCGGCGCACAGCTCGGCGTAGGTGGTGCCGTCGTCGTCGGTCAGGCGCGCCGCGGTGGCCGCGTCCATGGAGCCGGTGAACAGCAGCGATCCCAGGCACGCGCGGCCGAACCGTGACCCCTCCTCCTCGGGGAAGACCGTCAGGGCCAGGGCCCGCCGGGGCCGCACCCCGCGGGTCCGGAGATGATCCACCGCCACGAGCGCCGAGGCGACGCCGAGTGGGCCGTCGAAGGCTCCTCCCCCGGGCACGGAGTCCAGGTGGCTGCCGGTGACGACCGCCCCCTTCAGCGGATGGCCGGCCGGATTCCACCAGGCCCAGATGATCCCGTTGCGGTCGGTCTCGGTGTCCAGACCCCGCGCGGCCGCCTCGGCCAGGAACCACTCGCGCAGGTCCAGCTCCGCGCGGGAGTAGACGGGGCGGCTGTACCCGCCCCGCGTCGGGTCGGTCCCGACGTCCGCGATCGCGGACATCAGCGAGGTGACGGTGGTGGCGACCGGGATGGTCATGACGGGCTCCTCGGGGGTCCGGAACGTCCGGACGGTGCGGAAGGTACGGGTGTGTCACGCCCCCTCGGAGGGGACGGTGCGGCGTGGGCGAAGCGGAGTGGGTCGGACTGCGTTGAGCTGGGCGGGCCGGGCAGTTCAGCCGTCGACGCCGTCGGGGTAGGCGGTCACCGAGAGGAAGCGTATGGGCAGTTCCAGCATCGCCACCGGCCCGTGAACGCCCTCCCCGTCGATGAGCAGGGAGTCCCCCGGGCGGAGTCGGTACTCGGACTCGGCGTGGTGGTAGATCATGTCGCCGGAGAGCATGTACAGCAGCTCGGTGCCGGGATGCTGGAAGCGGGGATGGGTCTCCGACTCGGCGGTCAACGTCACCAGGACGGGTTCGATCCGCTTGTTGGGTCCCCGCAGCGCGCCGAGCAGTTCGTAGTCGTGGCCCACCGACGTGCCGCGGCCGACGATCGTCGCCCCCTGCCCGTCCGGGGTGAACACCGCGTCGCGTCGGGTGTCCGCGCCGCGCAGCAGCGAGGTCACCGGCACGTCGAGCCCGGTGGCGAGCTTCGCGAGCATGTTCAGCGAGCACGACGTCTGCGCGTTCTCGATCTTGGACAGCATCGCCTTGGAGATGCCGATCCGCTGGGCCATCTCCGCGACCCCCAGGTTCTCCGCCACACGCAGTCTGCGGACGTGGAAGCCGATGATCCGCTCGAGATCGTTGCCGGTGGGCACGTCCACGGGGAGCTCACGCGGCGCCGCCTGGTGGACGACCCTCCGCTCGTCATCCCGGCCGGCTGCCATGTCCTCGACGGTAGTCATCGTCGCCGCCCCGCGGAAGTCACCACCCGTGACCGGCGCGGGTCCGGCCCCGGTCCGATCGTCCGGTACGACGGTCATCTACAACTCCCGCCCCGCGCGGCCGGGGATCCAGTCGGTGCCCGCCAACGGCACGCGCGCCATCGCGGCGGCCTCCATCGTCAGCGCCACCAGGTCTTCCGGCTCCAGGTGGGTCAGGTGGGACTTACCGCAGGCCCGCGCGATGGTCTGAGCCTCCATCGTGAGCACGTGCAGGTAGTTGGCCAGGCGCCGACCGGATGCCTCCGGATCCAGTCGTCGCGCCAGGTCCGGGTCCTGGGTGGAGATCCCGGCCGGGTCGCGCCCGTCCTGGAAGTCGTCGTAGAACCCCGCCGCCGAGCCGAGGGCGCGGTACTCCTTCTCGTAGCGGGGGTCGTTGTCCCCCAGCGCGATCAGCGCGGCCGTCCCGATCGCGACGGCGTCGGCGCCCAAGGCCATGGCCTTGGCCACGTCCGCCCCCGAGCGGATCCCGCCGGAGACGATCAGCTGCACCTTCCGGTGCAGGTCCATCTCCTGCAGGGCCTGCACCGCCTGCGGGATCGCCGCGAGGGTGGGGATGCCCACGTGCTCGATGAACACGTCCTGCGTGGCGGCGGTGCCGCCCTGCATCCCGTCCACGACCACCACGTCCGCGCCGGCCTTCACCGCCAGCTTGACGTCGTAGTAGGTGCGGGTCGCGCCGACCTTGACGTACACCGGCTTCTCCCACCCGGTGATCTCCCGCAACTCGAGGATCTTGATGGCGAGGTCGTCGGGGCCTGTCCAGTCCGGGTGCCGGCAGGCCGAACGCTGGTCGATCCCCCGGGGCAGGGTCCGCATCTGTGCCACCCGGTCGGAGATCTTCTGTCCCAGGAGCATGCCTCCCCCACCGGGCTTGGCGCCCTGCCCCAGGACCACCTCGATGGCATCGGCCTTGCGGAGGTCTTCGGGGTTCATCCCGTAGCGCGAGGGCAGGTACTGGTAGACGAGCTTCGAACTCTGGCCGCGCTCCTCCGCCGTCATCCCACCATCACCCGTGGTGGTGGAGGTGCCCGCGGCACTGGCCCCGCGCCCGAGGGCCTCCTTGGCCTGCGCCGACAGGGCACCGAAGCTCATCCCCGCGATGGTCACGGGGATGTCCAGCCGGAGGGGCTTCGTGGCGTGACGGGTGCCCAGGGTGATGTCGGTGTCGCAGCGTTCGCGGTATCCCTCGAGCGGGTAGCGCGACATGGAGGCGCCCAGGAAGAGCAGGTCGTCGAAGTGCGGCACCTTCCGCTTGGCACCCCAGCCGCGGATGTCGTAGATCCCGGTCGCGGCCGCGCGCTGGATCTCGTGGATCACCGAACGCGGGAAGGTGGCGGATTCGCGCAGGGCCGGGTCGGCGGGGGCGGTCTGCATCTGCGGTGGGGTGGCCTGGTCGGATCGGGTGGGTCCGTCGAAGGGCATGTCGGGCTCCTGTCGGGGGTGCGGCGGGCGGTCAGTAGGCGGAGGCGTTGTCCACGTCGAAGGTGTAGAGGGTGCGGGCGGAGCCGTAGCGCCGGAACTCCCCGGTCGAGACCCCGGTGACGGCAGCACGGTCGAGCAGCTCCCGGAGCTCGGTGTGGTGTTCGGGCCGCATCTCCTTCTCGACGCAGTCGGCGCCGAGGGACTCGACGCGACCCCGGACGTAGATGTGGACCTCGTAGAGCGAGTCACCGAGGGCGTCGCCGGCATCGCCCAGGACGACCAGACGCCCGGCCTGGCCCATGAAGCAGCTCATGTGACCGATCGAGCCGCCGACGACGATGTCCACGCCCTTCATCGAGATGCCACACCGGGCGCCGGCGTCTCCCTCGATCACCAGCAGCCCGCCGTGGGCCGTCGCCCCGGCCGACTGCGAGGCCGACCCGGTGACCCGCACCGTCCCGGACATCATGTTCTCGGCCACCCCGACCCCCACGTTCCCGTTGACCGTGACGTGGGCACCGTCGTTCATCCCGGCGGTGTAGTACCCGGTGGGCCCGTCGATCACGACCTCGTCCGGTTCCGTCAGGCCCACGGCGAGCGCGTGCGCCCCCCGGGGAGCGGTGAGGAGGTATCTGCCGGTGCCGTCGGACTCCCGGAGGATCCGATTGGTCTCGCGAAGCCCGGCCTCCCGGACGTCGATCACGTGCGGGGCGGCGGTCGGCGCGTCGCCGACGGGTCCGAGGTCCCTCGGCGCGAAGGCCTGTTCCGGCGTCACGGTCATCGTTCTTCCTTCCTGGTGGGCACTCCACCGCGGTGCTGCGGTGGAGCTGCGCGGTAGATGGGCTGCGCGGTGGGTGGGCTGCGTGAGGGCGGGGTCAGCGCCGCCAGTGGTACACGCGACCCGGCTCCGGCTCGAAGAGACGTGCGTCGTCGATGCCCGGGAGGTGCGCCATCGCCCGGTACTCCGAGGCCATGGCGACGTAGCGGTCGGTCTCGGCGATCACCGCCGGCTTGCAGGCGATCGGGTCCCGCACGACCGCGAACTCCTCGGCGGTCGACACCAGCAGCGTGTAGAACCCGTCGAGGACGCCGGCCATCTCGGCCAGTGCCTGGTCGATCCCCGCGCCGAGCGCGATCTGGGCGGCCACGAACCGCGCGGCGACCTCGGTGTCGTTGAGGGTGTCGCAGTGGATGTCGCGTCGGGCGAGTTCGCGCCGGACAGAGGCGTGGTTGGAGAAGGACCCGTTGTGGACGATGCACTGGTCCGGGCCCACCGAGAAGGGATGTGAGCCGGCGGGGGTGACCGCCGATTCGGTGGCCATGCGGGTGTGCCCCACGCCCTGCCATCCCGAGGCCCCCGGTAGGCCGAAGCCCGAGGCCAGCTCCAGGGGCAGTCCCACGCCCTTGAGGACGGCGAGCTCGGTGCCCAGGCCCACCAGGACGGCCTCCGGGAGGGCGGTACGGACGGCGGAGGCGAGGGTCTGAGGGTCGGTTCCGGCGGTCAGGAGGACGGTGGCCCCCAGCTCGCGGCCCGACACCTCGCGCCCCAGGTGGTCACCGACACGGGTGGCCAGGGTCCGGGCGTCGAGGCCGTCGGTGAGGTCGGCGAGCACGGTGACGGTGGCCGATCCGGCCGGGGTCCAGTCGGGGTTGCCGTAGACGGCGACGCCGGCCGAGTCCGAACCGCGGTCGGTCATCTCGCCGAGCATGGTGGTGAGCAGGTCGCCGAGCCGGGGTTCGAGATCCGGGTCGCGCAGGTGGAGTCCGACGATGCCGCACATGGGGGTTCTCCTGGTGTTGTCGGGTCTGGGGGTGGTGTCTGTCGGGTCGGGCGATACAGCCGCGCGGCGGGGGGCCGCGGCGTGTCACAACGCGGTCAGGTACTCGTCGATCTCCCACTGGGTGACCGTGTTGTGCCAGGAGATGAACTCCTCGCGTTTGAGATCCGCGTAGTAATCGGCGACCCCGTCTCCACCGATGTCCAGTGCGGCGCGGACGACCTCGTCTCTCCCCAGCTCCTCCACGGCGTGGAGCAGGGTCGGGGGAAGGGTGTGGGTGGCCTCGCCGACCGTTGCCGGGACGCCGGGGTCGAGATCCCTCCGGATCCCGTCGAGACCGGCGGCCAGCTGCACCGCGATGGCCAGATAGGGGTTGGCGGAGCCGTCGCCGCCGCGGAGTTCCACGCGGTTGCCGTCGGGCACGCGGAGGTAGTGGGTGCGGTCGTTGCCGCCGTAGGTCGCGTCCGTGGGCGACCACGTGGCCCCCGACGCCGTCGTCCGTGCGCCGATACGTTTGTAGGAGTTGATGGTGGGGCACAGGATCGCGTGCATACCGGCGGCGTGGGTGAGCACGCCGGCGATGAACGAGTACGCCACGGGTGAGAGCCCGAGCCCGTAGGAGTCCTCGCCGACCGCGGGGAACACCGGGTGCCCGTCGCGCCACAGGGACATGTGAAGGTGCATTCCCGATCCGGTCCGGTCCGAGAACGGCTTGGGCATGAAGGTCGCGATCATGTCCCGCTGTTCGGCCAGCATGGAGATGATGTAGCGCAGCGTCATGACCCGGTCGGCGGTGACCATCGCCTCGTCGTAGGCGAAGTTCTGCTCGAACTGTCCGTTGCCGTCCTCGTGGTCGTTGGCGTAGTTGGCCCAGCCGAGGACGTTCATCGCGTCCGAGACACCCGCGAGGTGCTCGAACATGCGGGTCACGCCCCGGGCGTCGTAACACGGGTGGGACTCGTCGTCCCTGGGGTCGGCGGTGCGCAGCGACCCGTCATCGCTCCTGCGGACCAGAAAGTACTCGACCTCGGCCCCCACCTTGAGGTCGAGTCCGTCGGTCGCCGCGTCGGCGAGCATCCGCCCCAGGATGACGCGCGGTGCGAAGCGCCACGGCTCCCCGCTCACCCAGGGATCGCAGTGCACCAGCGCCAGCCCGGGTTTGATGAAGCCAAGGGGGGTGAACGAGCGGGGGTCGGGGACGACGAGGAGGTCGGGATCCCTGGGCTGTTGGCCGATCGCGTCGGCCGCGTATCCGGCGAACCCGAGCTCCCCGGCCTCGAGCTGGTCGACAGCGGAGGCCGGGACGAGCTTCGCGCACGGCTTGCCCCTGAGGTTGGTGAACACGGCCAGCACGAACCTCGTCCCGGTGTCCGCGACCATCCGGGCGAGAGCGCCGGGGGCGCTCAGGCGGTCACGGTCGGAGTCGAGCGCCGGGAACGACGACTGCCTGCGCGCGCCGTTCGCGCGGTCGGCGACCCCGGCGGAGGGGTCTGCGGTGACTGTCATGACGTCTCCTGATCCACTGTTTCTGCTTGGTGGTCAAAATATACTGCGGCTAAACGAGGGGTTGGTTACCTCGGTGTTACGGATTACCGGCCGTCGGGGACGCTTCTGAGCTGGCTCAATCACGAAGACTCGGGCACGAGGCCAGGTGCGTCCGCCGCGCGGTAACCGAATGGAAACTGGCGCGGTACCTGGCAGAAAGCAACAAAGGTTCACACTGTGAAACGCACGGTCCCCACGTCGCCCCGCCCGGGAGTGGCCTCAGAGGAAAGAGAAAGAGATGGACGTAGCCATAGCGGCGGCAGACACCGCCTGGGTGCTCGCGGCCATGGTCGCGGTGGCCTTCATGGTCCCCGGCCTGGCCCTGTTCTACGGCGGCATGGTCAGCATCCGCAGCACGCTCAACATGATGATGATGACGATCGGCGCGGTCGCCGTGATGGCCGTGCTGTGGGTCCTGATCGGGTACTCGCTGACATTCGGCGACTCGGTCGGGGGCGCAGGCCTGCTCGGCGACCCCCTCGAGTACCTGGGACTCCGGGGCATCATGGCCGAACCCGCGGCCCCGGGCCTACCACCCGCACTGTTCGCCGGGTTCCTGATGCTGTTCGCGGGGATCACCGTCGCCCTCGTGGCCGGCGGTGTGGCGGACAGGATGCGCTTCTCCACCTGGCTCGTCTTCGCCATCGTGTGGCCGGTGCTGGTGTTCTTCCCCGTGGCCCACTGGGTGTTCGCGTTCGATTCCGACGACGGTTCGGTCACGGGTGGGTGGATCGCCAACAACCTGGGGGCCATCGACCTCGCGGGCGGCACCGCGATCCACATCAACGCGGGAGTCGCGACCCTCGCCCTGGTGCTCGTGCTCGGCCGACGAGCCGGCTTCCCCACGATCAGCAGGCCACACAGCATCCCCCTGACGTTCCTCGGCGCCGGAATGCTCTTCGCCGGGTGGATCGGTTTCAACGCCGGCTCCGCCGTGGCCGCGGGGAACACGGCCGCGGTGGCCGCGCTCAACACCGTGGTCGCGGGGCTGTGCGGCGCATTGGCCTGGATGATCACCGAGCAGGTCCGCGCCAAGCACCCCACCACCCTCGGTGTGGCGTCCGGGCTCGTCGCCGGACTGGTGGGCATCACCCCGGCCGCCGCGGCGGTCAGCCCACTCGGCGCCATCGCGATCGGCCTGATCTGCGGCGTGGTCTGCCACTACGCGGTGGGCCTGAAGTACCGCCTGGGGTACGACGACTCCCTCGACGTGGCCGGACTCCACATGGTCGCGGGCATCATCGGCACCCTGCTCATCGGTGTGATCGCCGATCCCGCCTCCCCGGCCGGTGAGGCGGGCCTGCTCTTCGGTGGCGGGTTCGGACAGCTCGGCGCCCAGACCCTGGCCACGGCGGCCGTCCTCGCCTACTCCTTCACCATCACCCTGCTCATCGCCTTCGTCCTGGACAAGACGATGGGCCTGCGGGTCACCGAGGAGGACGAACGGGAGGGCCTGGACAAGGCCTACCACCGCGAGATGGCGTACTTCCAGGACGTACTCGAGCGCGACGGGCTCGACGGCGGCGCACTCGAGCGCGACGGGCTCGGGACCGACGCCGCGGCGGTCGGCGAGGCCGGGGAGACGAAGGCGGCCACGGCGTCGCCGCCCGCGTCCTCGACCTAGTCCTTCCGTACGACCCGGTCACCCCGTACGACGACGAGGAGGCGGTCCCGCGTGGGGCCGCCTCCTCGTCGTCGTCCGAGAGCCTGCGAACAGCCCTATCCGCCCGCGCCGACGGGCTGCTCCTTGAGCGCGCCCAGGATGTCGTCGACACGGTCCTTGGCGTCGCCGAACAACATCTGGGTGTTGTCGCGGAAGAACAGGGGGTTCTGTACACCGGCGTACCCGGCGGCCATGGATCGCTTGAAGACGATCACGTCCGTCGCCTCCCACACGTGGAGCACGGGCATACCCGCGATCGGGCTGCCGGGGTCCTCGGCGGCGTCCGGGTTGACGGTGTCGTTGGCACCGATCACCAGGACCACGTCGGTGCCGGTGAAGTCGTCGTTGATCTCGTCGAGCTCGAACACGATGTCGTACGGCACCTTCGCCTCGGCGAGCAGCACGTTCATGTGACCGGGCAGGCGGCCCGCGACCGGGTGCACGGCGAAGCGCACATCCACGCCCCGCTCGCGCAGAGTGCGGGTGAGGTCCGCGACGGGGTACTGCGCCTGCGCGACGGCCATGCCGTACCCCGGGGCGATGATCACCGACGAGGCGCCCGCCAACAACTCGGCCGCGCCGGCCACGTCGATCTCCCTGTGCTCCCCGTGGTCCCTGCCCTCGCCCGCGGCGGCCTCGATGCCGAAGCCACCGAGGATGACCGAGATGAACGACCGGTTCATCGCCTTGCACATGATGTAGGACAGGTACGCACCCGAGGAACCGACCAGTGCACCGACCACGATGAGCAGGTCGTTGCCGAGCAGGAATCCCGTCGCGGCCGCTGCCCACCCGGAGTACGAGTTGAGCATCGAGACCACGACCGGCATGTCGCCACCGCCGATGCTCGCCACGAGGTGCCAGCCCAGGGCCAGCGCAAGGGCCGTGACCAGCGCGAGCATCCACAGCGCCGGCGTGATGACGAACGCGACGGTGAGGGCGACGAACGCCACCAGGATCCCGGCGTTGATGAGGTTCTTGCCCGGCAGCACCAGCGGCGCGGACTTCATCTTCGCCGACAGTTTGAGGTAGGCCACGATCGATCCGGTGAAGGTGATGGCGCCGATGAACACGCCGATGAACACCTCGGCGTGGTGGATGTCCAGCAGCGCGCCGGAGAGGTCACCGTGGAGCTCGGGTTCGAGGTACCCGTTCCACCCCACGAGCACCGCGGCCAGGCCCACGAAGGAGTGCAGCAGGGCGATCAACTCGGGCATCTCGGTCATCTGCACGCGCCGGGCACGCAGCAGCCCCAGCGTCGCGCCGATGAGCACCGCGACCACCATGAGGACGATCCCGGTGGTGGCGGGATGGTGGTCGATCACCAGCGCGACGGTGGCCACGAGCGCCAGCGCCATGCCGGCGATGCCGAAGCTCAGGCCCCGGCGGGCGGTCTCGTGCTTGGACAGGCCGGCCAGGGACATGATGAACAGCAGCGCGGCGACGAGGTAGGCCGCGTTGGCGGCGGTCACGAGTGACATCTCCTCAGGCTCCCTTCGAGAACATGCCGAGCATGCGGCGCGTCACGGCGAATCCGCCGAAGACGTTGATGGACGCGACGAGGATCGCGATGGTAGCCAGGACCTGACCGACGGTGTTGTCGATCCCGATCTGGAGCAGTGCGCCCACGACGATCACGCCGGAGATCGCGTTGGTCACCGACATGAGCGGTGTGTGTAGCGCGTGGTGGACGTTGCCGATCACGTAGTACCCGATCACGATCGCCAGGACGAACACCGTGATGTGGCGCGGGATGTCTCCGGGCGCGACGGCCGTGAGCAGCAGGAGCAGCGCCATCCCCGTGGCGATCAGGCCGAGCCTGGCCCGGGGGGAGAGCTTCTTCTTCTCGGCGGGCGGTTCGAGCGGCTCGGCGGCCGCCGCGGCGGGCGCCGCGCTGACCTGCACGGGCGGGGGCGGCCACAGGACCTCCCCGTCCCGGGCCACGGTCACCCCGCGCTGGACGACGTCGTCCAGATCCAGCGACCACCGCCCGTCCTTGTCCGGGGTGACAAGCTTGGTGAGGTTGACCAGGTTGGTGCCGTACAACTGCGAGGCCTGCGCGGGCAGGCGTCCGGCCAGGTCGGTGTACCCGATGATCGTCACGCCGTTCTCGGTCACC
>NZ_JAALDW010000262.1:0-3776 GCF_014145055.1 Dietzia sp. DQ11-38-2 | reverse complement strand
GTACAGGGCCGCCGCCGCCCGGTCGTAGGCCTCGCTCGTCGCCTTGGCGTACCCGTCCGTGGAGACGACCTTCTCCTCGTCGGGGACCTCGACCGGCAGGTACTCGCCACCGATCGATTTGACCTGGTCGGCCACCTCGGGACGCGGATCGGTCGCGCGGACGATCGCGCCGAGGCTGCTGGCCGCACCGATCGCCGCCAGACCCGCCACGCCCGCACCGGCCACCAGCACCTTCGCCGGCGGGACCTTGCCCGCCGCGGTGACCTGTCCGGTGAAGAACCGGCCGAAGTGGTGGGCGGCCTCGATCACGGCGCGGTAGCCGGCGATGTTGGCCATGGAGGACAGGACGTCCATCGACTGCGCACGGGAGATCCGCGGAACCGCGTCCATCGCCAGTGCGGTGACCCCGCGCTCGGCCAGGACGGACAGCAACCGCTCGTTCTGAGCGGGCGCCAGGAGTCCGACGAGGGTGGCGCCCGGCCGCAGTCGCGTCACCTCGGTCTCGGTGGGGACGGCGACCTTCATCACGACGTCGCTCGACCAGGCGGTGTCGCCGTCGACCAGGTCGGCGCCGGCGTCGGCGTAGGCCGCGTCGGAGAACTCGGCGCGGGTTCCCGCCCCGTTCTCCACCACGACCCGGTATCCCAGGCCGATCAGCTTCGCCACCGTCGCCGGCGTGGCGGCCACCCGCCTCTCCGAGGGATCGGACTCGGCGACCACGCCGATCACCGAGGGGGCGGCGGCGGGATCCGGCACCTCGGTCTGCGGGGACATATCGGGGATCTCTTCGAGGCTCGAGGCCATGGGGGTTCCTTCGACAGCATTGTGGAAGACAGCGTTGTGGAGGACAGCGTTGTGATGGGGCGACGCAGGTAGACCGGCACGACCGACCACGAACGATGTCCGATCCTTACACGGTTGCCGGCCCCGGCGTGGGGTCATCCGGGATCGCGTCGGAAACCGGTCTCGGACCTTTCATCACGGGCGATCAGTTCGATGCGAGCCGGGGTACGAGCTCGCGGGCAGGGCGGGCGAGAGGGTGCTCTCTGCTCCGTCCACCTGGTCGGCAATGCCCTCCGGGCCTCGGCATGGTGGTGCCGCTACCCGGGAGCACGTCTGGATGAGCTTACGACACGACAAGAATTGAACTTGATTCAGGTGGGGTGGACGCCGTCCGACCACCCTCCGCCGGAGCTCTGTCGCGCCCGGAAATGCATGAAGCCGGCCTGTCGGCCGGCTTCTCCGGGGCAACCCGGCTGCACTGGATGTGTGGGCGAAGGGGGACTTGAACCCCCACGTCCCGAAGGACACTGGCACCTGAAGCCAGCGCGTCTGCCATTCCGCCACTCGCCCGAGTAACGCCCGAATACGTTAACACGCGCCACACCGGCCGTACCAATCCGCTGGTGGAGCACGGTCACGCGGCCCCCGGGGTGTTTTGAGGCGTGCTTCGGGCCGCTCCCGCCTCTATGATCGACCGGATGCCGCCCACACGAGTGGCGGGGCGGACGAACCAGACGCACACCGCGGAACCGGGCACACACCACAGAAGAGGAGGCACTCATGGGAATCGTCGGCAAGTTCGAACGCACACTCCAGGGTGCGGTGGGGGACGCCTTCGCCCGACTCTTCGGTGGCAAGGTGGTCGCGGCCGAGGTGGAGTCACAGCTACGCAGGCAGGCGGAGGCCTCGCTCAAGGTGGTCGACGGTCACCTGCTCGTCTCCAACAGCTACACCATCACCCTCGCCCGGTCGGACTACGCGTCCTTCACGGAGGACGAGGCCCTGGCCGTCAAGACCTTCTCCCGCCACCTCTCGGATCACATCGCGGAGCAGGGGTGGGAGACCTACGGCCCGGTCACGGTCACGTTCGTCGAGCGCGACGACCTCCACACCGGGCAGCTGCGCATCAACGGGGTCGTGGACCCCGACGCGGTCCCCTTCCACATCTCGGCCGCCGCGCCGGCGCCGGCACCGGGCCATCCGGCTCCGTCGTCGCCGGTCCCCGCGCCGCCGGACGCCAGTCAGGAGAGACACCCCATGAAGGCACCCGCCTCCAACTACCCCGTCGCCACCCGCTCCGGATCCGCAGCCCAGAACACCGGGTGGGGCGGCCCGTCCGACGCCCCCACGCAGATCACCCAGGGACGCGCCTCGCTCTCGGTGACACTTCACCTCGAGGACGGATCCGGTCGGACGTTCCGTCTCCAGCGCGGGTCCAACCTGCTCGGACGCGGCCAGGACGCCGCCTTCCGCCTGCCGGACACCGGGGTGTCCCGGCAGCACGCGGACATCCACTTCGACGGCCGCGAGGCGGTCCTGTCCGACCTGGGCTCCACCAACGGGACCACGGTCAACGAGGGCCCCGTGCAGGACTGGCAGCTGGCGGACGGCGACGTGATCCGGGTAGGACACTCGGAGATCACCGTCCGGTTCGACTAGCCTCGACAGGCATGGACCCCCGGGAACCTCCGGGGGCGATCACACGTTGCCCGAGGTGACCTGACCGGAGAGGGAGGACCGAACTCGTGCAGGGACTCGTTCTGCAACTCTCGCGTGGCCTCCTCCTGGTGATGCTGTGGCTGTTCATCTACCTCGTCCTGCGCGCGCTGAAGACCGATGTCTTCGGCAACGTCGGGATGAGGTCGGGTGGCCAGGGTGAGCGTCGTGGTGGATTCCTCGGCCGCGGCACCAAGGCGATACGCCACCTCGTCGTCACACAGGGCGCCCTGGCCGGAACCCGCATCACCCTCTCCGAGCAGCCGGTCCTGCTCGGCCGCGCCGACTCGTGCACATTGGTGATCGACGACGACTACGCGTCCAACCAGCACGCCAGGCTGTCCCCCCACGGGCCGGACTGGTTCCTCGAGGACCTGGGTTCGACCAACGGCACCTATCTGGACAGATCGCGGGTGACGACACCGGTCAAGGTGGCCGCGGGCACGCCGATCCGGATCGGCAAGACCGTGATCGAGCTGCGCGCGTGACCCCGTCGCTCAGCTACGCCGCCCGCTCACACACGGGGATGGTGCGCGAGAACAACGAGGACTCCGCCTACGCCGCTCCCCGCGTCCTCGTGTTGGCCGACGGCATGGGGGGCCACGCCGCGGGCGAGCTGGCCAGTCAGATCATGGTCGCGACCCTGGCCAGGCTCGACGAGGACCAACCCGGTTCCGACCTCGCCGGCGCGCTCAGCAGGGCGATGAACGAGGGCAACCGGGCGATCGCCGCGCACGTCGAGGCGCATCCGGAGGCCGACGGGATGGGCTGCACGCTGACCGCGCTGCTCTTCGACGGGCGACGCATGGGGCTGCTCCACGTGGGCGACTCACGTGCGTACCTGCTCCGCGACGGCGTCCTCACGCAGATCACCAAGGACGACACCTTCGTCCAGTCACTCGTGGACCGCGGCGAGCTCACCGCCGAGGAAGCCCACGTGCACCCGCGCCGCTCGCTCATCCTCAAGGCTCTCACCGGCGAGCCCGTCGAGCCCACCACCGCCGTCCGGGAAGCCCGGGTGGGAGATCGCTACCTCCTCTGCTCGGACGGCCTGTCCGACCCGGTGAGCACCGAGACCATCGCCGAGACCCTCGCCACCGGCTCCGCCGACGCCGCCGCCGAGCGCCTGGTCCAGCTCGCGCTGCGCTCGGGAGGGCCCGACAACGTGACGGTCGTCGTGGCAGACGTGGTCGACTCCCCACGCGGCGGTTCGGTCGTGCCCGTGGTCGTGGGCGCGGCCTCGACGGACGAGCCCGGCGAGATCGCCGTCAACGCCG
>NZ_JAALDW010000261.1:0-3433 GCF_014145055.1 Dietzia sp. DQ11-38-2 | reverse complement strand
CGGCGCCGCGGCCGCGACCGGGTGGCCCGGTGCCCCTCGCCCGGTGGCGGCGATCGACCTGTTGCCGGAACGGGTCCTCGGCGGGGACCGCGGGGCCGCGGGCATGCTCGTGGAGCGGATCGTGTCCCCGCTGAGGGGTGCGGACCCCTCGCTGGAGGAGACCCTCCGGGCCTATCTGGACTCGGGCGGTCATGTCGAGGCGTGCGCCCGTGAGTTGTATGTCCATCCCAACACCGTGAGGTATCGGCTCAAACGAGTGAGCCAGATCACTGAGTTCGACCCGTTGGACGCGAGAGAGGCATTTGTCCTCCGTATCGCCCTCGTGCTCGGCAAGTTCTCCGAACGAAGCCCTCAGGAGAGCTAATCATTCACTCCCGTCACACCGTGTAACGAAACCGTCGCTGCGACAGATGGCGGCGCCCTCAACACGAATTTTGTGGGAACCCCACAAAATCCCGCCGTGGTTTCTGGCTGCGAGAACATCATCCGACGGAGGGCATCCCGTGTTGTCTGATACTCGTGCTTTGCCTCACCGCCCCAGGACAAGGGTCCCAGAAAGCCGGAATGCTCGCGCCGTGGCTCGAGCTCCCCGGTGCGTCGGACCGTCTCGATGAGTGGTCCGCCTCGAGTGGACTCGATCTCGAGCGCCTCGGCACCACGGCGACCCTGCAGGAGATCACCGACACCGCGGTCACCCAACCGTTGGTGGTCGCCTCCGCGCTGCTCGGCGCCGCGGAGCTCCGTCGGCGGGGCCGGGTCCCTGCGGACACCATCGTCTCCGGACACTCCATCGGCGAGGTCGCGGCGCTCGCGATCGCCGGGGTGGTCTCCGAGGCCGACGCACTCCGCCTGGCTTCGGTCCGCGGCGCCGCGATGTCGAAGGCGTGCGCCGACCGCCCCACGGGGATGATCGCCGTGCTCGGTGGGGTGGAGGCCGACGTCCTGCTGGCCCTCGAGAACGCCGGTCTGGAACCGGCGAACAGGAACGGCGCCGGGCAGATCGTCGCCGCCGGCCCTCTCGAAGCGTGCGATGCTCTCGAACAGAACCCCCCGATCCGCGCCCGCCTGCGGCGCCTCGACGTCGCCGGGGCGTTCCACACCGGTCACATGGGGTCGGCCGTGGAGGAGTTCCGCGCCCTGGCGGACACGATCGAGGTCCGCGACCCGGAGTTCACTCTGCTCTCCAACTCCGACGGCATGGTCGTCACCTCGGGCCGGGACGCCCTGAACCGCGTGATCTCCCAGATCACCCATCCCGTCCGGTGGGACCTGTGCACGCAGACCATGCTCAAGCTCGGCGTCGACGCCTTTATCGAGCTCCCGCCCTCCGGTGCGCTCGTCGGCCTGGCCAAGCGAATGATGCGCGAAGTGCCCCGCCACGGCGTGACCACGCCCGAGGACCTCGAGGACGCGCTCGACGCCGTCCCGGCTCTCAGCGGCGCCTAGACCACCCCCACGAACCCGCGGTCACCGGCCTGGTCCGGTGGCCGTGTCACGACGACCACGTCGCACCCGGCCGGGTGCGACGACACCACCAGAAAGGACACCACATGGCACGCACCGAGGCCGAGATCATCTCCGGACTTGCGGAGATCGTCGAGGAGGTCACCGGGATCGAGCCCTCCGAGGTGACGCCGGAGAAGTCCTTCGTGGACGATCTGGACATCGATTCCCTGTCCATGGTGGAGATCGCCGTGCAGACGGAGGACCGCTACGGGGTGGAGATCCCGGACGAGGATCTCGCCAAGTTGCGTACTGTGCAGGATGCGGTCGACTACATCCAGAAGATCGACCAGAGCTGACACCACGTCCCGGAGCACGGGGCGGGGGCGCGTTCAGGGCCGAAGGTGCGGTCGGTGCACCAGACGAGCCCGCGTCCCCTCCCCATATCCGGGACCCGACACACCAGAACACTCCGCGTCATGCGGGGTGACGGGCGGACGGCGCGATCAGGGACGGGGGTCCCCGATCGTTCGCCTCCCCCACACCAGCCAGTCCGGGGGTCCATCAGGAGCGCACCCTCCCACCCGGGAGGTGCGCCGCGGAAAGGACTGCATTCGATGACCATCACCAGCGCCGTGGACCAGACCACACAGATCGACCCGCGCGACCCCGTCGCACGGCTCGAGACTCTCTTCGATCCTGCATCGCTTGAGTTCCTCACGGAGCCGGACGCCTCGGGCGCACTCGCCGCCCGGGGACTGATCGACGGCGAAGCCACCATCGCCTACGCCACCGATGCCACCGTCATGGGTGGGGCGATGGGCCTGGACGGCTGCCGCCACATCGTCCACGCGATCGACACCGCCATCGACGAGCACCTGCCCGTCGTGGGCGTGTGGCACTCGGGAGGAGCGCGTCTCGCCGAGGGCGTCGAGGCGCTCCACGCGGTCGGCCTCGTCTTCGAGGCCATGGTGCGCGCGTCGGGTCACGTGCCGCAGATCTCGGTCGTGCTCGGCCCCGCCGCGGGCGGTGCCGCGTACGGCCCCGCACTCACGGACGTCGTGATCATGGCGCCGGCGGGCAAGATCTTCGTCACCGGCCCCGACGTGGTCCGCTCCGTCACCGGGGAACAGGTCGACATGGAGGGACTCGGCGGCCAGGACGTCCACCACCGCAAGTCCGGTGTGTGCCACATCGCCGCCACCGACGAGAAGGACGCGCTGCACCGAGCACGGCGCCTGGTCACCCTGCTCGCCGCCCAGGGAGAATTCGACCTGCGCGCACTCGAGGGCGACCACACCGACCTCGCGGGACTTCTCCCGGACTCACCCAAGCGGGCCTACGACGTCCGTCCCCTCGTCCACGGCATCCTCGACTCGTCCGAGCTGGACGGGAGCTCGACCTTCGAGGAGCTCCAGGCAAAGTGGGCGCCCAGCATCGTGGTGGGCTTCGGCAGGATGTCAGGCCGCACGGTCGGGGTGATCGCCAACAACCCGCTCCGCCTGGGTGGCTGCCTTAACTCCGAGTCCGCCGAGAAGGCCTCCCGGTTCGTCCGCCTGTGCAACGCGTTCGGCGTCCCCCTGCTCGTCGTCGTCGATGTCCCGGGTTATCTGCCAGGGGTGTCACAGGAATGGGACGGCGTCGTGCGCCGTGGGGCCAAACTGCTGCACGCCTTCGCGGAGGCGTCCGTCGCCCGGGTCACGCTGGTCACCCGCAAGATCTACGGCGGCGCCTACATCGCCATGAACTCGCGCGCCCTCGGTGCCTCCGCAGTGTTCGCGTGGCCCGATGCCGAGGTCGCGGTCATGGGCGCCAAGGCAGCGGTGGGCATCCTCCACAAGCGCACGCTCGCCGCGGCGCCCGAGGACGAGCGTGAGGCCCTGCACGAGCGACTGGCCGACGAGCACGCCGCGATCGCGGGCGGCGTGGGCCGGGCGGTCTCCATCGGCGTGGTCGACGAGGTCATCGAACCCACCGACACCCGTCGCCG
>NZ_JAALDW010000026.1:0-6359 GCF_014145055.1 Dietzia sp. DQ11-38-2 | reverse complement strand
CCGGGTCCACCCGAGGGGCCACGACCCGGACCACCGCCCCGGCGTCGAGGAAGGTCTCGGCGCGGCGGACCGACACGGGCCCCGCGCCCACCACGAGCACCTCCCGGGCGGACAGCCCCACGGTGAGAGGGAGGCCGTCCAGCGTGGGTGCCGCCGACCGCTCGACCGCAGGTCCCGCGTCGGCGAAGGCGATGGTCACAGGTGGATGCCGCACTCGGTCTTGGAGGAACCGGCCCAGCGACCTGAGCGCGGATCCGCTCCGGCTTCGACGCGGTGGGTGCACGGTTCACAGCCTATCGACGGGAAGCCGTCGTCGAGTAGGGGGTTGAGCAGGCACCCGTGCTCCTCCGCGTAGGCGTGCACGCGATCCAGGGTCCACGCCACGAGCGGGTTGATCTTGATCATCGAGTGCTTGGCGTCCCACTCCACGATCGCCGCGCCGGCGCGGTGGTCGGTGTCTACGCGGCGCAGGCCTGTGATCCACGCCTCGTAGCCGGACAGAGCCGCGTCGAGCGGCTCCACCTTGCGCAGGCGGCAGCACAGCTCCGGGTTCGTCTCGAACGGGCGCGGGCCGAGCGCGGCCTCGTGCTCCTCGCGGCTCGCGGGGCTGCGCACGTCCACCACGTTGAGCCCCGGTGTGGACGCGAGGGCGTCCCGGACCCCGATGGTCTCGGAGAAGTGGTACCCGGTGTCGAGGAAGAGCACGTCCACGCCCGGGGCGTACTGCGCGGTCATCTCCGGCACGACGGTGTTGGCCATCGAGCAGGCCACGGCCAGGGCGTCCCCGAAGGTCTCACCGGCCCACGCCAGGACCTCGGCGGGGTCGACCTCACCGTGGCGGCCGTAGAGTCCGCGGTCGTCGAAGCGACGGGCCGCGTCCTCGGCGATCGCCTTGAGCTCCTCGGTGGTCCGGCGCCGGCCGGGGCCGGGGGTCAGGACGGTGCTGCGGGGCAGCAGATCGAGAGCGACTGCGGTCATACCAGGACCTCCTCCTCCACCCGGTGGGCCCACTCGGCGAAGGTCTCGCCGTCGGCACCGGTCTCCCTGTACTTGCGGATCACGCGCTCCACGTAGTCGGGCAGATCCGCGGAGGGCACGCGCAGGCCGCGGACCGTGCGGCCCAGGCCGCCCGACTCCTGGTCCTGGGAGGCCAGGCCACCACCGAGGTGGACCTGGAATCCCGGGGTGTCGCCGTCGAGCAGCTGGCCCTTGAGCCCGATGTCGGCGGTCTGGATGCGTGCACAGCTGTTGGGGCACCCGTTGAGGTGGATCGACAGCGGCGTACGCAGGGGAGCCTCGTCGGCGAACCGGCTCTCGAGCTCACCGATCAGCGCGGTGGCCGTGTCCTTGGTGTCGACGAAGGCGAGTTTGCAGAACTCGATGCCGGTGCACGCCATGGTGGAGCGGCGGAACGAGCTGGGCCGGGCGTGCAGGCCGATCTCCGCCAGCCCCTCGACCAGCTGCTCCACCTTCTCCGGCTCGACGTCCAGCACGAGCAGCTTCTGGTGCGGGGTGAAGCGGACCCGGTGGGAACCCGCGGCCTCGGCGAGGTCGGCGACCTGCGCCAGCTTCTCCCCGCCCACACGGCCGACGGTGGGAGCCGCGCCCACGTAGAAGCGGCCGTCCTTCTGCTCGTGGACACCCACGTGGTCGCCCGAACCCACTCCACGCTCGGGGGCGGGGCCGTCCGGGAGTTCGCGTCCCAGGTACTCGTCCTGGAGGACCTGGCGGAACTTCTCGGCACCCCAGTCCTTGATGAGGAACTTGAGGCGGGCGCGGGTGCGCATCCGGCGATAACCGTAATCGCGGAAGATCCCCACCACGCCGGCCCACACCTCGGCCGCCTCCTCCTGACGGACGAACACGCCGACGCGGGTGGCGAGCTGCGGGTTGGTCGACAGTCCGCCCCCCACCCAGAGGTCGTATCCGGGGCCGAGTTCGGGATGCCGGACGCCGACCAACGAGATGTCGTTGATCTCGTGGACCACGTCCAGACTCGGGTGCCCGGTCATGGCGGACTTGAACTTGCGCGGGAGGTTGGAGAACTCCTCGGTACCGATGTACTTGGCCTTGATCTCCTCGATCACCGGGGTCGGGTCCAGGATCTCCGACTCGGCCACGCCGGCCACCGGGCTGCCGAGGATCACCCGGGGGCAGTCGCCGCAGGCCTCGACGGTGTCGATCCCCACGTCTTCGAGACGCCGCCAGATCTCCGGGACGTCCTCGATGGCGATCCAGTGGTACTGGATGTTCTGCCGGTCGGAGATGTCGGCGGTGCCGCGTGCGAAGTCGGTCGAGATGCCCGCGAGGACCCGCAACTGATCGGTGGTCACCGCTCCGCCGTCGGTCCGGACCCGCATCATGAAGTACTCGTCCTGCAGCTCGTCGGCCTCGAGCTTGGAGGTCCGGGAGCCGTCCAGACCCTGCTTGCGCTGGGTGTACAGGCCCCACCAGCGCATCCGGCCCGACAGATCGTCGGACGGGATGGAGGCGAAGCCCTCCTTGGAGTAGGTGTCGAGGATGCGCTGGCGGACGTTGAGCGCGTCGTCGGTGAGCTTGAACTCCTCGTTGTGGTTGAGGGTGAGCTTGCCGTCGATCTTCCACTGGCCCTGGGGCTTGGGGGCGCGAGCGGGTCGAGCGGGGCGGGAGGCGGTACCGGTCATGACGGCGAGGGTAGCCGCCGACAGACCGGTCTGTCTAATGCGCGCGGGCGACCCGCCCCTCGCGATCCACCCCTTGTCGACGGCCGCCTCCCGACGGGATCAGCCGCCCCCCACGAGGGGAGGCGGCTGAGAATCACCCCGTCGTGCGACCTGTCAGACCGGCGGCATGATGGTCGACCCCAGGTCCTCGGCGATCCCGAACACCGTCATCCAGAGAGCCTCCACGATGTGAACCGGGAGGAATGTCAGGGTGTCGACGAGCGTCGACCCTGTGTCGGTGGCCAGACTGCCCACCACGCCGACGGACGAACCGGCGAACTCCACGAGACTTCCCCACATGATGAACTCCTTCCAGAGCGGCCCTGGACAGCCCACCCGTTGGACTACATCTCGGTCGCCCTGATCTGATCATAGGACGATCCTCATAAAGTAGGAACCCCCCAGTGAGCGGGATGCGAATAGCCTGAGAAGGTTTACTCTGAGGGCGAGTTTGTGGAAACCACGGTCGATCGTCAGTAACGTGAACCACAAGTCCCGCCAGACAGTGGGGCGCCACCTCTCGAAAGGACACGCCAATGTTCTCTGATTTCTGGTACTCCCTCGCCAACGGCTCCGTCGACCTCGTCCCGAACGTCGGGTCCGCCGCGATCGACGGCCTTCTCCGGCTGCCCGCCTACATCCTCGACACCCTCGGCGGCGGCGCGGAGCTCTTCGGCTCCTGATCGACCCCGCTGATCGGCTCTCGGAGCCCAGCACGAGCGCCCCGGTGGTCCGCCACCGGGGCGCTCGTCATTTCGTGGGACCCGTCAGCACTCCGACGGCCATCACATCCCGCAGAACTCCATCCAGGCGGCGACCTCTCGCCGCGCCTGCTCCCGCCCGAGGACGTACGCCTCGGCGAGCCGGTCCACCCTGCGCTCGTAACTCCGGATCAGGACGCGTTCCGGGCGGAACACCACGGCGCCACCCGACGCCTCGAGGGCCTCGATCTCGTCGAGGGTCTCGTTGTAGAGCGCCCACCTGTGGAGGAGCGCCTCCCCCACGGCCGGAAAACGCCGGAAGTACGAGCGGTAGAACGGGGTGAGGCGCCGCGGCGGGATCTTCCGGTACCCGCTCGGCTGGGTCAGCACCACCAGGAACTTCTCGTATCCCGCCTCGCGCGCGGCGGACAGCGGGATCCCTCCGTCACGGCCCAGCGCCCCGTCGACGTAGTACTCGCCGTCGATCAGGACCGGCGGCATCCACACCGGCATCGTCGAGGACGACCTGACCATCCGCATGAGCTCTGACATGCTCGCGGCGTCCTCCTCGGTCCAGAAGACCGTCGCACCGTCCGAACACCGGAACGTCCCGATCCTCGCAGCCGTCCCGCTCTGGGAGAACGTGTCGAAGTCGTACGGCAGCACCTGGTCCGGGAGACCGGTCTGCTCGTAGATGTACTCCGCGTTGAACAATCCCTTTCCGCGGGCGAAGCTGCGCCAGTCGCCGAAGTTCGGATCGGCCGCCAGTTCGACGAAGCTCTTCCTCGCCCGGACCGGTTCACGGGAGAGATAGTTGGCCACATGGGTGGCGCCCGCAGAGATTCCCGCGGCCATTCCCCCGTGGATATCCGCGCCGATGAGGGTCTCCACCACCCCCGCCGTGTGCACCGCCCGCATTCCCCCGCCCTCGAACAGGACGGCGACATCCGGAGCGGTGGGCGATAAGTCGGTCACGACACCCAGGGTAAATCGCCCCGTCACTTCGATGATGATCGACTACCGTCTCCGAAGTGAGCGCAATCGCCGACTTCATCGCATCCGTCAACGATGTCTACTGGTACGCGGTCATCGCGCTCCTCGTCATCGCCGGCCTGTACTTCTCCTTCACGACCCTGATCGTGCAGATCCGGATGTTCCCGGAGATGTTCAGGACGATCGTCGAGAAGCCCTCGGACATCGAGCCGGACAAGAAGGGCATCTCCGCCTTCCGCGCCTTCACCGTCTCCGCCGCGTCCCGCGTGGGCACCGGGAACATCGCCGGTGTCGCCATCGCGATCACGGTCGGCGGACCCGGTGCGGTGTTCTGGATGTGGATGTTGGCGATCATCGGCGGCGCCACGGCGTTCATCGAGTCCACGCTCGCCCAGCTCTACAAGGTGCGGGGCAAGGACTCCTACATCGGTGGCCCCGCCTACTACATCCGTGACGGACTCGGGTGGAAGCCGGTGGCGGTCGCCTTCGCGGTGATCATCACCGTGACCTACGGTTTCGTCTTCAACGCAGTCCAGGCCAACTCCATCTCCGCGTCCGTGCGCAACCAGTTCGGTCTCGAGGGGCTCGGGCCGGGCCTGCTCATCGGCGTCGTGTTGGCCCTGGTGGTGGCCGCGGTGATCTTCGGCGGCATCCGGCGACTGTCGGCGGTCACGGAGATCGTGGTCCCGCTCATGGCGATCGCCTACATCGTCGTCGCCCTGGTGGTCGTGGCGATCAACATCACCGAGGTCCCGGAGATGATCTCGCTGATCGTCGGCCACGCCCTGGGCTTCCGCGAGGTCGCGGGCGCGGCGATCGGCGCGGCGATCATGCAGGGCATGCGGCGTGGCCTGTTCTCCAACGAGGCCGGCATGGGCTCGGTCCCCAACGCGGCCGCCACCGCATCCGTCTCCCACCCCGTCAAGCAGGGGCTGGTGCAGGCCCTCGGCGTCTACTTCGACACCCTCGTCGTCTGCTCGGCGACCGCGTTCATCATCCTTCTCGCCAACCCGGACTTCGGCGGCGACCGCGAGGGCATCACCCTCACCCAGGATTCGCTGGCCTCCCAGGTCGGCGACTGGGGAGTGCCCTTCCTGATGGTGGTCATCTTCTTCCTCGCCTTCTCCTCGATCCTCGGCAACTCGTACTACGGCGAGGCCAACATCCGCTTCCTCCGCGAGAGCCCCATGGCCCTGCGGGTCTTCCGCGTCCTGGTCGTCCTCGCCGTTCTCGGTGGCTGCCTGGGCTCGGTCGACCTCATCTGGAACCTTGCGGACCTGTTCATGGGCGTCATGGCGACGATCAACCTCATCGCGATCATCCCCCTCAGCGGGCTCGCGGTGGCGTTGTTGCAGCACTACCTGCGCCAGAAGGCCGAGGGCCACAACCCCGTGTTCCACCGGGACGAGCTGCCCCGGGCCCGGAACGTCACGTCGTGGGACGGCTCTGATCCGATGACGCTGCAGCACGTCGCCGACAAGGCGCGCGACGTCGAGCCGAAGGAGTGAGTCAGCCGGCGCGAGCCGGGCACTCCCCCGCATACGAGCGCTACGCCGTCCTGCCCAAGGCGCACCTGCACGTCCACCTCGAAGCCGCCATGCGCCCCGGGACGATGCGCGAGTGGTGCGCCGAGGACGGCGTGGAGGTCCCGCCGCTCGTCGACTTCCCCGACTTCAGCGGCTTCCTCGACGCCTACGGAGTGCTCATCTCTCTGCTGCACACCCCGGAGCGGCTCGGCCGACTTCTCGACGAGGTGGTGGCCGACGCCGCCGCCCAGGGCGTCGTGGCGCTCGAGTTCGCCTCCATCCCGGACAAGTCGGCCGCCTTCGACTCAGCCGAGGAGGCCCTGGAGTTCATCCTGCCCGCCGCCTCGGCCGCCGGCCGGCGCCACGGGGTGTGGACCGGTGCCATCGTGAGCATCGACCGCGGGGCCGGGCCCGGGCACGCACTGGAGGCCGCCGGG
>NZ_JAALDW010000260.1:0-1821 GCF_014145055.1 Dietzia sp. DQ11-38-2 | reverse complement strand
CCCGTCCTCGTCGCCCCCATCGGCGCGGCGGGACTGGTGCGCCGCGACGCCGACGTGCACATCGGCCGCGCCGCGGCCGAGCGCCGGTTGCCGTACATCCTGTCCTCGCAGGGTTCGTCGCCGATGGAGGCCACCGCCGCGGCCATGAAGGACGCACCGCGCTGGTTCCAGCTGTACTGGAGCAGGGACGAGCAACTCGTGGACAGCTTCATCTCCCGGGCGGAGGCCGCGGGCGCCGGCGCGCTGGTCGTCACCCTCGACACCACGACGCTGGGCTGGCGCCCCTGGGATCTGGACCTGGGCTCATTGCCGTTCACGCGCGGGGTCGGGATCGCGCAGTACACCTCGGATCCACGCTTCGTCGAGATGGTGGCCGAGCGGGTCGCGCAGGAGGCCGAGCCGGGATCCGGCCCGGAGCCGGAGGCGGTCAAGGTCACCCCCAGGGCCGTCGTGACGCTGCTCGAGATGGCCCGGAACCAGCCGGGTGGGTTCCGCAGGAACCTCAGCGCGCCGGAGACCCGCGCCGCCGTCCAGACCTTCCTCGACACGTTCTCGAATCCGGCGCTGAACTGGGACCACATCGCCACCCTGCGGGACCGGACCCGTCTGCCGGTCGTGCTCAAGGGCGTCCTGCACCCGGACGACGCCCGGCGGGCCCTGGACATGGGCGTCGACGCCGTGATGGTCTCCAACCACGGAGGCCGGCAGGTGGACGGGTCCATCGACACCCTGGACGCCCTCGTGCGCATCCGCGAGGCCGTCGGTCCCGAGCCGACCCTGCTGCTGGACTCCGGCATCCGCAACGGCACCGACGTGGTCAAGGCCATGGCGTGCGGCGCGGACGCCGTGACCATCGGGCGGCCCCACATCTACGGGTTGGCCATCGCCGGGCAGAAGGGGGTCGGCGAGGTGCTCGACAACCTGCTCGCCGAGATCGACCTCACGCTGTCGCTGTGCGGCGCGAGTTCGTGGGACGACGTGGACGGCTCGTTGCTGGCCTGAGAGGGTCGCGTCGGCTCGTCGGATCGAGAGGGAGGAGCCCATGCGGGACCCCGAACTGACCGTCCTGCTCACCGTCTACCACGCGATCGAGCCCTCGCAGCTGCGCGACGCCCTGGCCAGCGTGCACGCTCAGACCGTCCAGCCGGCCGAAGTGGTCGTGGTGGAGGACGGCCCCCTGTCGCCAGCGCTGATGGAGGTGCTCGACTCCACCCCCGGACTGCGCAGGTTCGCCCTCCCCGAGAACTCGGGCGCCGCGGCGGCGTCACAACGCGGGCTCGACGAGGTCCGCACCAGCTGGGTCGCCCGCCAGGACGCCGACGACATCTCCCTGCCCGAGCGGTTCGAGCGTCAACTCGACGCCGCCCGCGCGCTCGGGGTGGATGTCCTGGGGTCGGCGATGCTCGAGTTCGACGCCGATCCGGAGCGTCCCACGGCCCTGCGTGCCCTGCCGACCGAGCACGAGGACATCGCCCGCTACGCGCGCATCAACAACCCGGTCAACAACCCGTCCCTGCTCGCGCGAACCGAGGCCATCCGTGCCGTCGGGGGGTACCGCACGGTCCCGTACCAGGAGGATTACGATCTCATGATCCGCCTGATCGGCGCGGGGTACCGCCTCCACAACCTGCCCGAACCGCTCGTGCGGTTCCGGGTCACGCCCGCCCAGTTCAGCCGTCGCAAGAGCCGCGCGCTCACCGCGTCCGAGCGGATCATCCAGCGCACCCTCCTCGACGCGGGCATGATCTCCCGCCCCCGCGCCGTGGCCAACTACCTCGCGCGCAACGCCTACCGACGGTTGCCCGCTCCCGCCATGAACGC
>NZ_JAALDW010000259.1:2513-4856 GCF_014145055.1 Dietzia sp. DQ11-38-2 | reverse complement strand
CGGCCGCGAGGACGGCCAGCGCGCGCACGACCCCGTCGACCCCGCCCCGGAGCACCAGGCAGAGCTCGGCCCGTGGCGCCGCCGGGTCGGGGACGAGGGCGGACGGGTCACCCATGGGATCGGCCGAACATCCGAGCGAGACGTAGCGGACCAGCCCCGACTCGAGGTCCACGAAGCGCAGGACCCGGATCGGAGCGGCCCCCAGGAAGGTGACCGACGCCTCCTGCGGTTCCGGGCCCAGATGAGTGACCAGGTGCTCCCGGACCGCTGCCAGGACGGCCGGCGGGTCGGATCCGGCTCCCGGGAGACTCACGAGAGGCCGAGGCGCGCGAGCTCGTCGCGGACCTTCTCGGCGTTCGCGGGCTCGCACAGGATGTCGTAGCGCCCGGCGACCAGCTGCGAGGTCGACGCGAAATCGCGCTTCCCCCGCGTCGCGGCGTACGACAGCGACGCCGAGACCACACCGAAGACCGAACCGCCCACGAGTCCGGTGAGGACGACCCCCCACATCGGTTGGGTGAATATCCCGACGAGCAGACCCACGAAGAGCCCCAGCCACGCCCCGGTCGCCAGTCCGCCGAGCAGGACCTTGGGCCAGGTCAGGCGGCCGGTCACACGTTCCACCTGCATGAGGTCCACGCCCACGATGGTCACCTCGTGGACGGGGAAGTCCTCGTCGGCGAGGTGATCCACGGCGGCCTGCGCCTGGGCGTAGGTCGGGTAGGAACCCACGACCCATCCGGTGGGAGGGGTGGGGAGCCCGGGCGTCTGACCGCGACCGGTCCTGCCGGAGGTCGGGGAGATGGGAGTGGTCATCAGTTCGATCCTTCCGTCGCCGACCCGTGGGGACCGGTCTCGTGTGTACCCGACGTCGTCATCCCTGCCGCCCGACCCCGTGCGGAGACCACCAGGGCCATCTTGCGGCTGGCCTCGTCGAGCATCTCGTCCCCGAACATCACCGCGCCGCGAGCCCCTCCCTCGGCCGATGTCGAGTGGGCGTAGGCGGCGAGGATCCCCTCCGCCTTGTCGAACTCGTCCTGGCGTGGGCTGAACACCTCGTTGCCCGCGTCGACCTGGGCGGGATGCAGGACCCACTTGCCGTCGAATCCCAGCGCCGCGGTGCGCGCCGCCGCCCGTCGGAAACCCTCCACGTCCCTCACCTTGAGAAACGGCCCGTCGATCGCCTGCAGTCCGTGCGCGCGGGCCGAGACGAGGATGCTCAACAGCACGTGGTGGTACGCGTCTCCCGGCGCGTAGCCCTCGGGCTGCTCCCCCACGGTGAGCGTGCGCATGCCGATCGAGGCCATGAAGTCCGCGGGTCCGAACACCAGCGTCAGGACCCGGGGGCTGGCGGCGGCGATCTCATCGATGTGGGTGAGCCCGAGCGCGTCCTCGATCTGGGGCTCGATCCCGATGTGCCCGACCGGCAGTCCCGCTGACTTCTCGACCTGGGTCAGGACCAGGTCGAGGGCCCGGACCTCCGCGGCGGACCGCGCCTTGGGCAGCAGCAGTGCGTCGACGTGGGCGCCGGCCCGGCCGACCACCTCCGTCACGTCGCGGACCGTGTACTCGGTGTCCCACGCGTTGACCCGCACGACGACCGTCGGCGCGGCGAAGCCCTCCGTGGTGAGCGCCTCGACGACGTTCTCCCTGGCCTGCTCCTTTGCCGGTCCCGCCACGGCGTCCTCGAGGTCGAGGAACACCTCGTCCACCGGCAGGCCGCGCGCCTTGTCGATCATCTTGACGCTGCTGCCGGGGACGGCGAGGACCGTGCGCCGTGGGCGGGCGCGGAGATCGGCGATCGTCGCCGCGGCGGAATCCGACGGTGCGGGATCCGAGTACTGGGCGGGGGTCATCTGCGGGCACTCCCTTCCGGTGCGGTGCGGGCGGGGTGCGATCCACCACCCGGGGACTAACCTGGTCCGCATGGCGAACCTCAACAAGGCGTTCGTCGCCAGGCTAGCCGGACTGCCGGTGATCGGCCCTGACGGGGACGACATCGGGCGGATCCGTGACGTCGTGGTGACGATGCGTGCCCGGCACAAGCAGCCCCGGGTGCTCGGACTGGTGGTGGAGCTGCCGACCCGTCGGCGGATCTTCGTCCCGATGTTGAGGGTCGCGGCGGTCGAGCCCCGTTCGGTCGCGCTCGTCTCCGGAACCATCAATCTCCACCGGTTCCAGTCCAGGCCCGGGGAGAACCTCGTGCTCGGGGCGCTGGTGGACTCGATCGTCGGGGTCGATCCGGAGCGCGGCACGACCGGCGCCGCGCCCCCCGGCGCGACCGGCACGACCCGGTCGGCGGCGACGGCGCGCTACCAGGTCGTCGACGTGGAGATCGAGCAG
>NZ_JAALDW010000259.1:0-2240 GCF_014145055.1 Dietzia sp. DQ11-38-2 | reverse complement strand
GCTCGCGGACATCCTCCAGGAGCTCCCCCACGACGAGCAGACCGAGATCGTGACCCGGCTCGAACTCGAACGGGCGGCGGACGTCCTCGAGGCGATGGACCCCGACGACGCCGCGGACCTGTTGGGGGAACTGCCGGAGAAGGACGCGGAGTCGTTTCTCGAGCTCATGCACCCGGACGGGTCCGCGCCGGTCCGGCGGCTGCTGACGTTCGACGCCGACACCGCCGGGGGGCTCATGACCCCGGAGCCCATCATCCTGTCGCCGCAGACGACCGTCGCGGAGGCACTGGCCCACTGCCGTAATCCCGACCTGAGCCCGGCGCTGGCGAGTCTCGTCTTCGTGGTCCGGTCCCCCACGGCCACCCCGACGGGGAAATACCTCGGCTGCGTCCACATCCAGGCACTGCTCAGGGAATTGCCGTCGACGATGGTCGCCGAGACCGTGGACACCAGCCTGTCCACCCTGCGCCCCACGGACTCCGTCGACTCGGTGACCAGGTTCTTCGCGACGTACAACCTCGTGTGCGGACCGGTCGTCGACGACGAGGGGCACCTGCTGGGGGCGGTGGCGGTCGACGATCTCCTCGACCACCTCCTCCCCGAGGACTGGCGTGACCTGGACCTGCATGACACCAGAGAGGTACGTCGGTGACCGAACCCGGCACACGCTCGGCGCTCTCGACTCCCGTCACCTCACGGCGGCCCCGCATCACAGTCGATCCCGACGCCGTGGGCCGATACAGCGAGGCCATCGCGCGCTTCTTCGGAACCGGCCAGTATCTGCTGATCCAGACGATCGTCGTCATCGTCTGGATCCTCATCAACGTCACGGTGGTGGCGCTGCGTTTCGACCCCTACCCGTTCATCCTTCTCAATCTCGCCTTCTCGACCCAGGCGGCCTACGCGGCGCCGTTGATCCTGTTGGCACAGAACCGGCAGGAGGACCGGGACAAGGAGTCCATCGCGGTGGACAGGTTGCGTGCGACCCAGACCAAGGCGGACACCGAGTTCCTGGCACGGGAGCTGGCCTCCGTCCGGCTCTCCGTGGGCGAGACGGTGACCCGCGACTACCTGCGCCGCGAGCTCGACGACCTGAAGAGCTCGGTCGAGCGGATCGAAGCCCTGCTCGCGACCCGCGATTGTGATGGCAGTAACACCGAACGGGGCAAAAACGATTCAGACACCAGGGGCCGGAGGTAGCGTCGACCCGCACGGCAGCGATGTCACGACGCACCCCGCTCGCGACACCGTCCGGACGTTGTAGGGGGAGCTTTGCGCAAGATCGCGCGCGATACTGATCGACGGGTACTGGCCAGCGCCGCGGTCGCCGCGGGAGTGATCGGCGTACTCACGGCCGTGAGCCTGACGATGGACCACAGTCGACCCACCGGTGCGTCCGGCATCGTCCAGGCGGCCGAGACCGCCGCCCAGGACCCGACGACCGCACCCGGTACCGCCTCCCCGACCTCCGAGACCCCGCCGCCGAGCGAGGCGGACGACCCCGGGGCCGCGCACATCGAGCCGGCGACGATCCCCGACGGCCCCCTGGGCATCCCCGGGATCGCCCTCGACGCCTACCACCGCGCCGCCGACCGCCTGAACATCGAGAAGCCCGCGTGCGAGATGGACTGGACCATCCTCGCGGGTATCGGTCAGGTCGAGTCCAACCAGGGACGAGGCCGCTTCGACGCGCAGGGCAACACCATCGGTCGGATACTCGGTCCCCGCCTGGACGGGTCCCTGCCCGGTACCGCCGTCATCACCGACACCGACGGCGGGAGGTTCGACGGCGACACCGAGTACGACCGGGCGGTCGGGCCCGTGCAGTTCATCCCGTCCACCTGGGCCGTGCTGGGCAGGGACGGCAACGGTGACGGCGTGGCCGACCCCAACAACATCTACGACGGCGCTCTCGCGGCCGCGACCCTGCTGTGCGGGCAGGGCGGCTCGATGGGCGACCCCGCGGCCCGCACCCGGGCCATCCTCGCCTACAACAACTCGCTCGCCTACGTCGCCAACGTCAACGCGTGGGCGCACGGCTACGCCGTCAACGCCTACCCGTTGCCCGCGGACCTGCCGGATATCCACAAGCCCGAGCCGATCGTGGAACCCCCGGCGACCCCCGACCACTGCCCGGACGGCTGGGAGGGACGACCCACCGCCCCACCGGCGCCTCCCCGGCCCGGAGAGCCCGGCGCCCCGGTCCCAGGGTGCACCGAGGTGACCCCGACGCCCGCTCC
>NZ_JAALDW010000258.1:5983-9679 GCF_014145055.1 Dietzia sp. DQ11-38-2 | reverse complement strand
CCGCCGGCGGCGGGGATCGCGGTGCTCTTGATCCGCGCGATCACCTGTCGGGCGGTGAGACCCGGATATGCCTGCCGGACTAGCGCGGCGGTGCCGGCCACGAACGGAGCGGCGAAGCTCGTCCCACTGATGGAGGAACGGGTTCCGTCCCCGTCCACGACGAGGTCCGACACCCCCGCGCCGTCCGCACCGACCGAGCGTAGGTCCACCGCAGGGGCCGCGACATCGACCCACGGGCCCCGGAGTGAGAAGTCCGCGGCGGCCCCGTCCGGTCCCACGCCGCCCACGGCCAGCACGTGATCGTCGTACCAGGCGGGTACCGCCACCGTGAGCGCGTCGTCCCAGCCGTCATCACCGGCTCGTGTGGGGTCGGGGGAATCGGGGTTCTGGTCTCCGCAGGTCTGGCCGACGTTTCCCGCAGCCGCCACCAGGACGACGTCGTGATCGACGGCGGCGTAGCGAATCGCCCCGCCGAGCGTCTCGTCGGCCAGCGGGGTGCCGGCGGCAACGCAGGCGACCTCAGAGATGTTGATCACGCCCGCGCCCGCGTCGACAGCCGCGCGGATCGCCCTGGCGAGGGACGTCAGCGTGCCGACACCTGATCCGACCACGGAGTCGTCGGATGAACGTTCAGTGGTTCTCAGGACACTGCTCGACTGCCGGATGGAGACGATCTCGACGCCCGGGGCGACGCCGGAGTGTCCCGAGTCGTCCTCGATCGCGGCCAGCACCCCGGCGACGAGTGTGCCGTGCGCATCGCAGTCCTCGGTGCCGTCCCGGCCGGGCACGAGGTCACCCGCACCACGGACGCGTGGTAGCCGGGGGCCCGGGTTGACACCGGTATCGATGACGGCGACCACCTGCCCTTCGCCCCTTCCGTGAATCCAGGCCGCGCTGAGGTCGGCGGATGTCGCGGAGGGGGGAGGGGCGGACGGATCGAGGACCGCGGCGGTCGTGCGGCAGGGACCGCCGAACCGCAACGAACCGGGCTCCGCGGCGACGGGATCGATAGGGCCGACCTCCGGCAGGGGGCCGTCGATGGAGGGGCGTTCGAGAGCGACCGCTGACGGACCGCCCGCGCCGAGGGCGGTCAGCATCGCCACGGTGGTGGCGAGGGAGAGCGCGACGACCGGTCTCATCGCTGACGGACGGTCGAATAGACGTCCATGGCCCCGACCGCGAGCGGAACCATCATGCAGATCACCAGCACCTCGATCGTCCCGACCGCACGCAGCACGGCGGGGGAGAGCTCCACCTGCGGGAGCGCCGTCACCGCGATGGCGACAGCAGCGGCGAACGCGGCAGCGGCGGGGACGACGACTCCGATCGGCGAGGTATGCGTGAACGCCGCCCCGATCAGTACACCGGCCGCCAGGGCCAGAGCCGACCCCAGAAGCACATTGGTATGGACCCGATCGGAGTAACCCAGCCCGCGAAGCACCAACATCACGATCACCGCCAGTGCCAGAGGAGCGGACCATCCGGGGGATCCACCGGTGCCGCTCAACGCGATCAGCGCGCCGGCCGTGCATGCGGCGCCCCCAGCGGACAGCAGGCCGGTGAGCCACGAGCGACAGGTGAGGAAGCGATGCCTGAGCGCTGCCGGTGTGGGGAGGGGTGCGTGTCTCCGCAGATCGTCGGGATGCCCCGTGTTCACGTCGCGACCGACGTGGCCGAGTTCGCCGACATCGATGTCCTCCCCGGGAGCCGGGACCGCTGGGATCGGGATGCGGGCCGCCGAGACCGAAACGCCGGGTGCGGCAGTGAGGATGAGCAGGCCCAGGAGAACCACACCGGCCCCGATGGCGTGCACCGGCACGGTGGTGTACGCGGCGACCGTCGCGGAGATCGCCCCCACGGCCGTCACCAGCGTCAGGGCCAGGTATCCCGCCGCGAGACCGTATGACCGACCGGGAGCCGGGCGGAAGACGGTGCACCGCAACAGACCCGCGACCACGGATCCCGCGGTCAGGCCACCCACCACACTCCCCGCTCCGACCGGGGCCGCACCGATGGTGCCTGCCGCGATCACCGTGAACCCGATCGTGGCGGCCGCTGCCACGGCGTGAGTCGACCCGGGGGCATCGAACCGCCGCAGGGTGAGGACCGTCGCGAGTCCGACCGCGGCGAACAGCGCCGCGACCAGAGGGGTCAGGATCCCGTCGGTGTGCCGCCACTGCGTGACGAGCGCGGTGGCAGCGGCCGCCGCGGCCACGGCGATCGCCGCGGTGGCTGTTGCGACGGCGTCGCGGCGTCCCCAGATTCGGGAGCGTGCGACGTCGGGATCGGTCAGCCCCTGGAGAACGTCGTCGAACAGCGGTGCCGGTGTGGGCACGGGCCGGTGGTCAAGCACGAGGATCTCGCCGTCGTGCACGCGCTGTTGGGCGAGTGTCTCGGAGATGGCCAGCGGCCCGCCCGCCAGCCTGGAGAGCTGCCATGACCCGTTCGCGCTGCCGCCCATCTCGGAGTCCACGTCCACGTGCGAGGCGGGTCCCGCGGCCGCCCTTATCCGATCCCGGACCAGGTCGACGACCTCTGGGATCACGGCGACGAGTTCCAGGTGGGCCGGCAAACTCAGGTCGACACGGGTGGTGCGGCACACGATCGACACCCGACGTTGGTCCAGCGGTTCGACGCCGGACGCCACCGCCCGGAGCTCGTTCTGTCCCGTCACCCCAGAATCCTCCACTCGTCCGACTCACCGACACTGTCCTCCCGGTGGGTTGAGGTCCCCGTCGCGACGTGAACTGCCCTAACATCGCGCTTCGACACGGCGACCATTGTCGAATGCGGGGCGTACTCGTGGGGGGCCCTCCTCTGGGACCGGGTGGGGGCCGGCCGGTCTGGAACCGGCCGGAGGACACGACGGCGGGCATCAGGCGGGGCACCAAGCGGGGCATCAGCACGGGAGGAGGGCGCGGATGGGAGACGTGGTCTTCACCCGTGGCGAGCGAGTCGAGCCCCCGGTGGTGCCGACCGGCGAGCTCGAGTTGCAGGCCCCGCCAGGATTGCCCCGGCCCACTCCCCGGCCCCTCGTCCAGATCGTGCTCCCGATCATCCTGGTCGTCGCCGTGGCCGGCATGGTGGTCGTGATGCTGCGGACAGGGATGATGCGCAACCCGATGTTCATTCTCTTCCCGGTCATGATGGCCGTGTCCGCCGTCGGCATGCTCGCCGGAACCCTGTCCGGCGGCAACAAGACCGGCGAGACTGACGAACTGCGCAAGGACTACCTGCGGTACCTGGGGCAGACCCGGGAAGAAGTCCGCGAGATCGCGGCCGCGCAACGGCGGGCCGCGTTGTGGAGGCACCCGGACCCGGCAGGACTGCCCGCGCTGGTGGGGACCCCACGGATGTGGGAGCGGGAGGAGGGCGATGCCGACTACCTCACTGCACGTCTGGGTCCCGGACGACAGTCGCTGGCGACGAGACTGTCCGCGCCCGACACCGGTCCGGTGGACGACCTCGAACCGGTCTCGGTGGTGGCTATGAGGCGTTTCGCCAGAGTCCACTCGGTGGTGGACGGCTTGCCGGTCGCAGTGGAGCTGCGGGCCTTCGCCGTCGTCTCCCTGGACGGCGATGTCGACGTGGTGCGCGCCGCTGCCCGGGCCGCGCTGGCGGGCCTCGCCGTGACCCACGGGCCCGACCGGGTCCGCATCGCGGTAGCCGCGAGCGAGGGGCAGGCACGTCGAGCCT